>SKHV01000359.1 GCA_007116765.1 Prolixibacteraceae bacterium
AGTTAATTCTTTAAGCCCCGACCATCTTCCTGACCTCAGGAAAATGGTCGGGGCTTTTTTTTTTGACAACTTTTGTCAATTCGCAGAATGCAAAGCCCCCTTCAGGGGGTGGGGGGTGTATGTCCTTTCCTTTCCTTTCCCTTTCCCCTACTTTTATTCAAAATTAAAGGCACATGAACACCATTAACGGATTTGAGGCTTTGGCACGCGCACACGAACTTCGCAACACAGGCGAAACTTTCGAATTGCGCCACCTTACCTACAACCGCCGCACACAATCCAGCAACGGCATGCGCCACGTGCGCCATTGCCGCACCCGCCCGTCGTTGCCACAAGAGAAATTCGATGTGTGCGCCGAATTGTACCTGCCTTACACCGACCTTGCCGCACCTGCCAATGAGCAAAACCGCACCTGCCGCAAAAGGCTTATCCGTTACGTGGCTTTTCCTCCTAAGTACAAACTTCAAAAAGTTATATGGTAATGAATAAACTAGGAACATTTCCGCACGATGCACCCGCCGTTTTCACCTACGAAATTATGGGCGCAGCCGACACAACCACTGTTGCCGAAGAAAAAGCGCAATGGGGCAACTCCATTATTCCCGAACGGCAAACCATTGCCATGAACAACTACACCATTGCTGCCCACGGAGCGGATAATCACCTGCCCAACGAAACGGTACGCATGATTTCGCAAAACCCCTACCTGCCCGAAATTCTCAAAAAGCAGGTAAAGTACATGTACGGGCGCGGCATTATGCTGTATGTTACCAAGGTAGTGGGCGAAGGCGACGACCGCAAAGTGGTGCGCGTTCCGGTTACCGACGAGTACCCGCAGTTTCAACAATGGCTCAATAGTTGGCAACGCAAAGGCTTGCCAAGTTTCCGCGCATATTGCCGGGGCGTATTGTACGATTATTACTACCACGAAGGATATTATTCACAATGGCATTTCAACCGCGGGCGGAATATTGGGGTGGGGCTTCCCGTGGCCGGGTTACAGCACCGCCCCCTTACCCGCTGCCGTTTGGCTATGGAAGGCCAGTTAACACCTACCGAAAGTATTGAAGACGAAATGCTGAACAAAGTAATTTACAACCGTTGGGATTACCTGAACCGCTTCGATGCCGATGTGTTCGACCGCTTCGACCCTGCCAACCCGCTCAAATCAAACACAGTTATCAACTTTGTGCGCGACCTTGCAAGCGGAGAGGATATTTACCCGCTGCCAACCAGTTACTACGGCCTTAGGCATTGGATTAAAGGTGCCAACCTCGATGCACCGTACATTAATAGTTTTCTGAAACACAGTTTTTCGGCACGCAAACACGTTAAAATTCCAAATGCATGGATAGAAGTAAAACAAGCCACGCTCGAAAAAATTTGCAAACAAAACAAAGAACGCGAACAGGCCGGCAAACCGCTTATCGAAAAATACGAAGGAATTGAAGTGGGCACCGTGTTCGATTATTCGCTTGTCACCAAAATAATCGACAAAAAGCTTGAAGAATTGATGGGCGTTATGGGTGGCGAAGGTAAGAACCAGGGTAAAACGTTCTTTACCCGCACTATGCTTACTGAGCACGGCGTTGAAGAATGGAAAATAGAAGATATACCAAGCAATTATGGCGATTTTGTAAAATCGATTATCGATTTCGACAAACGCGCCATGCAGGTAATACTGGCCGGAAAAGGCTTAGACCCTGCCATATCTAACGTGGGCAACGAGGGCGTTTTCAACAGCGGTTCGCAAGTGTACTATGCTTATCTGGTGTATCTCGATTCGCTTCACTTTGCCGAAGAAATTTGTACCGAAGATTTGCGCTATGCCGCATGGCTCAACTTTCCCGAACTCGAAAAATACAACATACAGGTAGGTTTCTCGCGCATGGCCCCGCCACGCCAGCAAGATACCCAACCCAACGAACGTATGGATAAACAAGTAAACAACTAATAATATGGGCTACATTATTACACAAACAACCGACTTGCAGCGCTTTTCTGCCGTCGATGTATCGTTTAAGTACGACAAGCTTCTGCCTTCGTTTCCAAAAGCCGAGGGCGATATAAAAGCGATTATTTCGCCCGAAGTGTATAACCTTGCATTGGGCTACCTCGCAAACCCAAGCGAACCGGCCAACGCAGTTCTCGAAGGATTGGTGGAGGCAATCCAGGCACCCTTTTGGAATTTGGCCATGTACCACCACTTTATTTGGTTACAAATCAGGGTATCGAACAACAAGCTCACTATACTGAAAAGCGACAAGGAACAGGCATTGAATAAAGGCCAGATAATCGAGGCAAAGGAGTCTATTATGGAAATGGCGCACTCTTACCTTTCGTCGCTTATCGATTACCTGAACGAGAACAAAACCACTATTATTGATGGCACGGGCAAAGAGCTTTGGACTGAAAGCGCTCAATACACCGCCGTGCAAAACATGCTTTTCAGCGGTTACCGCGATTTCGACAGCCATTACAGCATCGACAATTCAGCCGTGTTCTACTATCGTGCCGGAAACATCATCCGCAAAGTAATAGCCGATAACGTTGAAGCCCGTGTGGGCGACATTGCTAAGGTGATTACGCCCGACGAAGGCGAACCCGACACCAAGCTGATTGAACGCCTGAAAACCTGCGTGGCTTACGAAACCATGGCCAAAGCCATCAAGTTAATGACCTTTGTGTGGCTTCCGGGTTCGGTACGCCAAACCATCGACCAGGAACTTTATGCCAGTGGTGGTAAAGACGATACCACCGTACGCGAACGCATTGGCCGCGAAATTGCCGCCGATGCACAAAAAGAATGGATGAAACTCGACATGCAACTGGCCACCCCGGCCGAAAATGCCGCTGGCGAAATGGAACTGATTTCACTTAAAAACGAAATGGACGAAGATTTATCTTTTGGATTGATGCTATGATAAAACTTACACATAAAAAAAAGAAAGTAGAAATACCCGACAAGTGGGACGATCTCTCGCCACAGCAATTTGTAATGGTGGTGAAATTTGCGCTTATGGTCCAAGCGGGCGAAATAGATATGCTCGACTTTCGCCGCTTAATATTGCGCTTGCTTACCGGGTATAAAGCACCCCGCCGTTTTACGTATTGGAAGCACCGGGAGGATATAGAATCCAACTTGCTTAATTTGGCAATGATGCTGAAATTTCCAATAGTGCCGGTTTACACAAACCCCGAATTGTTAGAGGTTTTTACGTCCGATTTGCGCCAAATACTAAAAACATCTTTTCCGTTCGATATTTACGAGGCCGACTATTGCCGGCAACTCGATATGGTAGGGGGTGATTTGAAATGGCGGCCGGAGATAAACCACGATTTTGTTCGCAACATGCTGCCGGTAATTAATTGTGGGTTCAAAAATTATTACGGACCTGTTTTTAACCTGGTAGAAAACGGAAGCTTCGAAACCGATATTACCACCGCAGAATACTTCGATGCGCTCGACGAACTGCAAATGTACGAAAGCAGTAAAAACGAAAATTACCTGCACCGCTTTATTGCTACGCTTTACCGTCCTGTACGCGAAGAAGGATACTGCGCTGCAAAAACATCGAAGCTGGCATCTAAGCTGGCAAAAATCGACAACGATACAAAAAACGCACTATTAGAACTTTGGCTTTGGTACTCTAAGGTAATTCAGCAACACCACCTTTATAGTGTTTTTTTTATAAAAGGAGAGCAGCAAAACAATGGCAACCCATTAGGGCTTAGTGCCACGCTATTTGCATTAAGCACCGATGGTTTTGGTTCTCGCGACGAAATAAGGAGCTGGCCGCTAACCGAGTTTTTCAATTCGTTGTATTACCGGCTTCACACGGCTGTTAATCAATTGCGCCGCGAAGGTATCGACGAATTCAAAATAAGCAAAGAGCTTCAGCTCGATTTGGAAACCCTAAATAAATTATAGTCATGCAAACATCTGCTACCGCATTGTTAAAGTATTTTGCCAAATTCCCGCAACGCGAAGGTTTAATTAAACTATTCGACAAAAACGTGTTGCCCGGCACAATGGGCTCTGCTTACACCGAAATAAAAGAATATGTTTCGGGTATCGAAACCGAACCCTTGATACCCGATCTCGAAACGCTGGTTTTTGGTCAGGATGAAAACTTTGTCGATCGTATTATACAGCAAACCAACGGGTTTTTCCTTATGGTGGAGTATGGCCCTATGCGTGGCAACTCGCCAAACAAAACAGGCAGGCGCGATGCCGATTGGAAACTGAATGTAATTATAGCCTATCATTTCAATGCCGACACGTTCGACCCTATAACCGAAACCGTGGTAATGGATAGGTGCCTGGGGTACTTGCTTCAAATTGCGGCACAAATGGAAGCCGACGAATATCCCATATGTCCGCTGAAGCGGTTTAGCGAAAGTGCATTGCACTTTACACCTGTTAATCCAACCGAGCTTTACCAAAGCATTGGCTGGATGATGGATTTTAGTGAAACCATTCAAGCAATTGTGTAATGGGTGTCGACAGGGTTAAATCGGCTTTTCGTTCGCAGATATTGAAAGAATCTGCCGAGCTTATAAGAAGGGAACAACAGGAGGCCATTATAGAGTGGGATTTGGTTGAAACAGGACAACTTTTGCGCCAAATGCGTGGGCATTTCTCTGTTACCGACATGAATACCGGTGCCCGGCTCGATATGAATTACCTCAGTTATGTTCGTTTTTTGGATATTCCAAACGCACGCCGTACACTGCGCGAAGCAAAACGCAAAGGTTACCACACTTATAATAAAATAGTGTTTGGTTACTTGTACAATCAAACATTGCCCCAGCTTAAATACGGTTTTACCGACGGAGTAAGAGAATTAATGAGTAATAAAATGAAAGAACTGGCTAATAACCAATTTCTTTTACAACAATAAATAACGATGGCAGCAAAATTAACCGACGACATTTTAAAATGGACGCTCGACATTGATGGTCAGCCGGCCATGAAGGCATTGAACGACTGGGAACAAAAAACCCGCAGTGTTGAAAAGGCCAACAAATCGCTCGACCTCGAAATGGCTAAGCTGAAAGCACGTGGTAAAGAGAATACTACGGCTTTTAAAGAACTTGAGGCGCAATACAAAACAAATAATGCAACAATGTCGCAGGCAAAAAAGCGCATGGCCGAACTAAGAGGAGAAGTTGGGGTAACCGGACTAACCATGGTGCAATTGCGCCAGCGTTCGCGCGAACTCAAAACGCAGCTCGACCGCACTACGCCAAACACCGCCGACTGGAAAAAACTTAAAGGAGAACTCGACAGTGTTGATAAGCGCATGGGGCAGGTAGCTGTAAGTAGCCGCAGAACACAAGGCGGCTTGTCGGGTTTTGGCAATCAAATGCGCATGTTGCCCGGTGCAGCAGGAAAAGCCGCCGGTGGTGTTATGGGTTTGGTAAAAGCATTATGGGCATTAGTGGCAAACCCTATAGGGGCTATAATTGCTGCTTTGGTAATTGGCGTTACCGCTCTTTTTAAGGCATTCAAAAGCACCGATTCAGGAGCAACCGCAATGGCTTCAACAATGAAGGCGGTAAATAATATCATTAAAGTAATTCTCGACAGGGTTAATTCACTTCTTGCAGCTTTTTCGAGACTGCTTAAAGGCGATTTTAAAGGATTTAAAGAAAATGCCAGCGATGCCTTTTCGGGCGTAGGTGCAGCCATTCGCGATGCCGCCAAGGCAGGGTGGGAATACGAACAGGTAATGGATGCCATAAAAGATCGTGAAGCCGCAGCACAAATACGCATGTCGAAACTTCGTAATGAGGTAGAAGAATTGAACAACCTTTCGCGCGACCAAACTAAAACCAACCAGGAACGAATGGAAGCCGCACAGTTGGCAATTGATAAGGAGATTGAATTGGCAGGAATTCAAAAAGGTTTTCTCGAAGAACGAAATGCCGCCGAAGCAAAACAATTGGCCGCGCTTATTCAAAACTCAAAGCTCACTACCGAACAAAAGGAAGAACAGTTGCAGCGCTGGCTCGAAATAGATGACACGGAACTGGAATCGATGCGCGAAAAAGATAAGGCTTTTGCCGATTTTTACAATAAAAACGAAGAAGCCTTTCAAAACCTGCAAAAAATGAAAGCCGATGAGTTTGCCATGGATGCGCAAATGAACCAGCGAACCCGCAGGCTTATTTCGTCGCTTTCGGGCTTAAAAAAACAATTGGCCGACGAAGAAAAAAACGAAGTTGAAAAACGTCAAAAAGAACAAGAAGATGCACTAAAGGAAGCACAAAAAAAAGAACTTTTTGAGCTTCGCAAATCAATGTTCGAGAAAGGTGCCACCAAAGAAGAAACCGATGCGCGCATTGAAGCCAAGGAACTCGAACACCTTAATCGTAGGCTCGAAATGTATAAGCGTTGGGGTAAGGACACTATTGATATTGAGGCCGAAATTCTCAACAAACAAATAAAACTTCGCGCCGACTACGAAAAACAACGTCTGGCAATCGAAAAATCGATTAACGATGCTCACGAAGAAATGCTCAAAGAAATGGAGCGAATGGAAGCTGAGCAGTTAAAAGAAATGGATGCCCTTGCAAAAGCCGAGGCCGATAAGGCATTGCAGGAATTTGAACGATACGAGGAACTTCGCCGCAAATATCAATCGCAAGAAAAAACCGACAAAGAAAACCTAAATGCCGAGCTCAGCGAGTTAATTGAGGCTTATAATGCCGGTGGAATTTTATCGCACGAGGAATTTGAACGAAAGAAAGCCGAAATAACCGCCAAATATGCGGGTGAGCGCTTGGCAAAAGAAAAGGAATACCTTAAATCTTCTGGCGACATGCTGAATAGCCTGGGCAGTATGTTTGCCGCACAAAAGGAGGCTGAGCTTGCAATGGTAGGCGATAACGAAGCAGCAAAAGCAGCAATCAATAAAAAATACGCTAAGCGCGAACAGAATATAGCGA
>SKHV01000067.1 GCA_007116765.1 Prolixibacteraceae bacterium
CTCACTTCTTACGTGCAATGTTCTATTTTGATATGGTCCGTATGTTCGGAAATATTCCGCTGATTCTTGAATCTGCCCCTGCAAATAATCCACAGGCTCCTGCCGAAGAGGTTTATGCTCAGATTGCACTTGACCTCAAAGCTGCTATTGAATCATTCCCCGATGCAAAAGGGCAATTGGGACGTGGTGATAAATACAGCGCTCAAGCTTTAATGGCTCGTGTATTCTTATTTTACACAGGTTATTACGAACAAAATAGCTTACCTCTGCCCGACGGTGGATCAATTGATAAAGCTCAGGTTATCTCATGGTTGGAAGATTGTGTGGATGGACCTTACGATTTGATGCCCGATTTCCGTAATTTGTGGCCCTATTCTCATCTTACTTCTGCCAATTCAGATGAACCTTATAAGTATGCCGAAGACAATGAACTTGAGTGGTATGGCGAGACAGGAGATAATATTGAAACTATGTTTATGTTCAAATTCTCAACATTTGCCGATTGGGGAACCAGCATTTACTATAGTAATCAAATGAATCTTTTCAATGGATGGCGTTCATACAGCTACCAGGGTTCCTTTGGCGAAGGCTGGGGAATGGGTACTGTAAACTCGAAGCTTTGGGAAGAATGGCCGGATGACGATCTAAGAAAACGTGCATCGATTATCAATGTAAAAGATGAAGCAGAAATTGCTAGGCATGGTGTGGATAATTACGGTTACGGTGAAGACTTCCACGATTCGCAAATGGAAGAAACCGGTATGTGGCAGAAAAAATATCGTGCATACAACGTAAACAAAGATGGCGAATGGGCTAACTACAGCGTATTCCTCTATGGGGCTGAGAAAAACATGCAGCTGGACAACATGCAGGATATTGTAATTATTCGTTTTGC
Source organism: Prolixibacteraceae bacterium (assembly GCA_007116765.1). Lineage (GTDB taxonomy): Bacteria > Bacteroidota > Bacteroidia > Bacteroidales > Prolixibacteraceae > Roseimarinus. The sequence goes on from SKHV01000067.1 coordinate 896, forward strand.
CGATGTATTGCTTATGCACTCTGAATTAAGCGAAACAGTTGATGGTATTAATGCCGTTAGAGAGCGTGCCGGTTTGGAACCCATAGGTGGCTATTCTCTTGAAGCGCTGAAGAAAGAACGCCGTTATGAGCTCGCTTTTGAAGGATTACGTTATCACGACATTCTGCGTTGGGCAGGTAAAAGCAATCTGCAGGAAGCTAAAGCTATAATTGATGCTCAAAATGGAGTTTCGGTTATTAATAATGGTGTACAGGAAACTAAAACAATGAATTTCCGCGTCGAAACCGGAGGTTTTGTTCAAATACCCAGCAGGGAAATCTTGTTATCTGACGGAGTGCTTAAACAAAACCCGGGATGGGAAAGCGGACCTTACTATTAATGCATAGCTTTGATTTAAATTAATTTTAAAAGAACAGAATATGAAAAAAATATTAATATATGCTTTTGTAGGGTTACTGGTTACTTTGATAGCCTGCGAACCCATCGAAATCAGAGACGAACTGGGCGCCATTGTACCTGCTTCTGATTTTGATTATGAGATCACCCAAGATCCAAATAACGACTATTTAGTTACTTTGAAGAATAATACTCCGGGAGTAATGTTCTCGTGGAACTATGCATGGGGCGTTACTACAAAACAGGAAACCACTGTGCGTATGCTTGTTCCTGGAACTTATACCATAAAAATTACAGGTACTACTGCCGGTGGTTTGGTTTACGATGAATATGAAGTAACAGTTACCGATACTGATCCTGATGCTTTTCAGGAACCTGAGTGGGAAATGCTTACTAACATGGCCAGTGGTAAAACATGGACATGGGATACTTCGTTGCCCGGTGCTTATGGAAACGGGGGCTACAAAGGTTGTTTCAGCCCTTGCTGGTGGGTGCTTGATGGCCCTGCCATTGATGAGCAAGGTTACCTTAACGATAAGATGATTCTTGACCTTAATGGTGGACGTAACATGACTCTTGTATCTTCAGAAGGTACTACTAAAGGCAGTTTCAATATTGATTTGACCGATGGTGTTGATGGCTGGAGTGTTGGTAAATTTATTACTGATAACGTACATGTTCCTGCAGGATGGGATCCTAATAGCGGAAATGCTCCTTTCTATCGTTACGACATATTGGAGATTTCAGCTGAAGAACTGCATTTGGCTGCCAGCCAGCCGGGTACAGGCGACTGGGGTGAGGCATGGTTCTATATGTTTTCTCCCGAAGAATAAATTCAGAAAAATAACCTGTTAGTCAGGTTTATACAATAAAAAGGATGCTGTGTGAATGGCATCCTTTTTTTAAAATTTGTAATTATATTTGTGTGCATTGTTTATGAAATTGAACCCTTTGCTTGTAAATATGGGAGTGAGTATTTATAAGAAATTTGACTTCTTTCTTGTTTCAAACAAATACAATTTGTAAACAGCTAAAATTTATAATCTAAAACCAACTGCTTCATGCTTAGAGTATCTCATATTTTATTTGTATTCATATTCTCTAGTGCTATTATTTCATGCAATAAAGACTATTCAATAATTCAAGGTGAAGTAGAAGATCCGGTTTTATGGAATGAATACGTTTATTTACTCGCTTCGGATTCACCAATTACAAAAGATGTTGACTCAACTATGGTTCTTAATGGAAAATTTCGCTTCAAAATTCCAGCCGACTCAACTAAGTTTAAAGTACTAAGAATAACACCTAAGTTTCCTGTGATTGCCGAAGATTTAATTGTTATTACCGAAAAAGGCGAAATATTAGTTGAGCTGGCATGGGAGAGCAAGGGAGAGGGAACTCCCCTGAACGAAGCTTTACAACAATGGAAAGAACGCAAGATTTATATCGACTCTATTCAGTGGAGTATTCACCAACAGCGACGAAATGGTAATCTTTCGCAGGCTGAACTAGACAGTATTAATAATTATTCATTGGAAATTCGAAATATGTTTTTGGAAGAAAATGAAGATATGATTCGTGAAAACTTCCAAAACGGTATTGGGTTATTGATTTTTAAACTTTTCTACCATTCATTTTCAGCCGATTTTAAAAATGAAGTGATGAGAAATACTGGAAATATGTATTTCGAAAATGATGCACAATTAAGAAACATTGTAACTTCAATATCTCAGTATTAGCAGTAATGAAATTGATCAGTAATATTATTCGTTACATAAACCCGGTATTAGTTTTAATGTCGGGAGTAATGCTGTTTATTTTCTGGAGAAAGTATTTTGCTGAAAGTTTGAGTTATCGCGAACAACTTCAGCTTTTCGAAAACACTTGGATATATTTCCGTAAACACCTGCTCTTTCAGGGAGGGTTGGTAGTTTATTTATCCGAATTTTTTATTCAGTTTTTTAAATTCTCAATATTGGGTGTTCTAATTGCTAGCGCATTACTTATGTGTTTGTATTATGCGACATTTAGCTTTCTTGAACAAGTTTCAACAAACCGGTTGAATATTCTGTTTTCATTTTTACCTGTTTTTGCATATACGTTGCTTCTCACAAACGAGCTTTACTCCTTAGCGGGAGTATTTGCATTTATAATTACACTCCTTTTTGCACGTTTGTTTGTTTGTATTAAGAACTTTAAGAAGCGGTACTTAGCTGGTATAGTTTTGATTATACTACTTTATTGGTTTGCCGGAGGTGCTTTTATAATATTGGGTTTATTGATGGTATTGAGCGAATTGATAAAGAGCGATAAAAATGCGTTGGGACGCAATTTGATTTTTTCTGTTTTGCTTTTATCGGGAATGATTCTTATCCCGTTGTTTGCAAGGCAATTTTTGTTTCACGATACTTTGCTGCAAAGTTATTTGTCGTCGGCATATTATAAAGTACCTGTATTGTTTCCGCTTGAGTTAAAAATTGTATTCTTACTATTCCCTGCAATTGTCATTTTGTCATACCTCACTAAAAAATTGAAGTTATTATCGGATTCTTTTAAAAGCCTATCCTCGTTAATACTTGTTTTGCTTGTGTGGTGCGTTTTAATTTTAGCCACTAGCCATTCCGAGACTGAAATTGCTCGGTATTATGGGAATATGGTATATACCGAAAATTGGGATGAAATTATTGCTGAAGCAGAAAACGGCTTCCCCGATAACGATGAAATACACCTGGCAATCAATCTGGCATTGGCGAAACAGGGGAAGCTCACCTCGCATTTTTTTTCAATTGATAATTTGAAGCCTGTTTTTCACTTGCCATATCAGCGCAGGGGTATGACTCCACTCATTGCCAGCGATCCGTATTATCATGCCGGCTTAATTAATTTTTCGCAAATGTACGCAGCCGAATCAGTAAGCTCTACTATCGATCAGAAAATGCCTGTGCGCTCGGCTATAAGATTGGCACAAACTTATGTGTTGAACGGGCAGTTCAGTATCGCAGAAAAATATTTGAATAAGCTGAAAAATTCACTCTTTTATAGAAAGTGGGCCAAACAAACCCTGCAGCTTATTGCTGCAGGAGAAGAAGAACTTTTAAAATATGATGAGTGGAATACAAAGAAGCAATTTATGCTTAAAGAGGATTTTTATTATAATAAAGATCAGCTTCATCTGGCAATGATTTTTTTGCTGAGAAGCAATCAAAGTAACCACTTTGCCTTTGAATATTTAATGTTACACCTTTTACTCGAAAAAGATTTTGACAGTTTCCTGAACTATCTTCGCTATTATAGAAATATGGAGTACGTTGAAACTCCTTTATATTTTGAACAGGCACTAGCATATATTGAAACCTTGAGACCAGGAATCATAGATGCCTACAGCTTTGTTGAGGTTTCTGAGTCAACAATTCAACACATTCAGCGCTATGCTATGTTGTATCATACCAACAACGAAAACGACCGAGAAAAGCTGAAAGCAGAATATGCTAATACTTACTGGTATTATTTACATTTTAAATAGAATGAAGAAACAAAGCTACATATTTTTGCTTGTTTTGTTACTTGCTCTCTCTGCTTGTAAATACAGGCATAACGCGTTTGAAGTAATTGGAAAAAACAGAATGCCTGATATTTTTCCGGTGCTTCATCAGGCCACAATACCACCTAATATAGCACCTCTCAACTTCATGCTTAACGATTCGTGTAACAGTATAGAAATAGAACTTCAAACCAGCGAAATTTTTTTAGTGGAATCTTTCATAGGAAATAAAGTGAAGTTTTCACAAAAGCAATGGAGGGAGATTTTGAATCAGAGCAGTGGCGATACTCTTTCTATTACAGTTTACGCTATTATTGATGAAGTGAAGCATAAATATGATCCAATTCATTTGTATGTTGCACCCGAACCAATCGATGATTTTCTGGTTTATCGCTTAATAATGCCCGGGTTTCAAACCTGGAATGAGATGGGTATTTACCAACGAAAGCTTTCAACTTTTGATGAAAAACCGATACTCAATAGTAAAGTAATGCCCGGTACTTGCATGAACTGCCATTCGTTTGCAGGAAAAGAAAGTGAGCACATGATGTTGCATTTGAGGGAGAATTTTGGCGGAACAGTTATCAAAACTGGTGATGCCCTGAAAAAGGTGCATACTAAAACTGAACAAACCTTTGCCAGTGCCGGATTTCCGTATTGGCATCCCTCAGGTAAATACATCGCATTTTCGATAAACAGTGTAAGGCAAATTTTTCATGCTAAGGGGCATGTGCGGGCTCATGCACTCGACATGAAATCGGATATGGCCATTTACAATGTGGAAGAGAATGATTTTTTTACATCACCGGTCATTTCATCCGACGAATCGTTTGAAGCTTTTCCCTGTTTCTCTCCCGATGGCGAAACGCTTTACTTCGTAACAGCTCCTGCAGGGGAGCTTCCGCGCGACCAAACTGAAATGAAATACAGCTTGGTCGCAGTTTCATTCGACCCGCATACAGGAAGAACCGGGAGTCGGGTCGATACCTTGATTTCGGCACGCGAAACCGGACAAAGTGTATCCATTCCACGTGTTTCGCCCAATGGGAAACTTTTGCTGATTACCCAATTTGATTATGGTAATTTCCCCGCTTATAATCCTGAGGCCGACTTGTATTTATACAATCTTGAAACAGATGATTATTATGCACTCGACAAAGTAAACAGCAACGACGTGGAAAGTTATCACACATGGTCGTCGAACAGTAGGTGGATTGTTTTTAGCAGTCGACGCCGCGACGGTTTGTATATGGATGCCTGGATTGCCTACATTGATGAGCATGGGAAAGGGCATACGCCATTTATGCTGCCGCAGAAAGATCCTGAATTTTTGAAGCATTTTATGTTCTCATACAACATTCCGGAGTTGGTGAAGTCTGAAGTGAATCTCAATCCCTACGATATTGCCGCAGTGGCAAGAAAAACAGAAGGAGAACAAGCCGGATACAGCATAAGCCATTAAGCGATATGAACAAACTCAATCATAAATTGGAAACGCTTTTAAAGAATCAACGATTAATTGGTTCTTTGTGGGCAGTTTTTGTATTTGTGTTTTTTCTGGAATTCTATCCTTATCATCTTTATTTTAGGGAGCAAACACAGCTTTTTCAGAATAACTCAGCCTACTTTTTATCATTTTTATCATAACCGGCCTTTTTATCGGAATATATCAATCAGTTTCTGGCTCAGTTTTTCTTTATTCGCCTTGGCGGACCGGCAATCATTGCGGTGTTGTCATACTTGATTTTTGAAGCAGTGTTGCAATTGTTCAATAAGTTATTTTCTCAAAAGTCAAATGCAATTCAAGCTCTGATGCCTTCGTTAGCTGTTTTTATTCTTCTTCTGAATACAAATTTCAATTATGCTTTCGCCATTTCCTTTCTGCTTTCGTTGTTTATTGCGTTGGTTTACTTGAAAATTCCCGATTCGAAATATAAAATGGCAATAATCATTCTGTCATTTCCTCTTTTGTATTGGATTATAGGTTCGGGTTTTTATTTGCCTGCTTTTGTTATAGTTTATAGCGAATTGCGCTTGCTAAGGAAAAGTCAACCTTACATTAGAATTGCAGGTGTAATACTTATATCGCTTGTTGTAATTCTAATTCCAGTA
>SKHV01000089.1 GCA_007116765.1 Prolixibacteraceae bacterium
ATGGAATGAGTTCACCGCCCAGCATTTTGAACTTGTAGAAGGTGGTCGTACCAATGCGGTTAATTTTTTGGGTAAAATTTACAGACTTCCCGAGGATAGCGGGACAGATTACTTTGTCGCAATCTTTAATCAGGAATACAGCCGTGAAGTAGAACCCGCCAAAACCGGAATAAAAGATAACTATTATTACCAATTTGTCTCCAATGTGCGCAAATATAAAGGTGTGCGTTCCATACCGGTTTGTTCTGAAGTTAATAGCATTGCAATAAACAGCGATTTTTCACAGTGGGCCGCCATACAATACGAATATCGTGATGATATCGGAGATGTTACCCATCGCGACTCACCGAACTACGATGGTAAGGAAAGATATGTGAACAATACCGGAAGAAACGACTTCGTCAAATCCAAGGTGGCTTACGATAGTGATAATGTATATTTTTATATTGAAACAGATGATGCAATAACACCACATACCAACGAAAACTGGATGTGGTTGTTGCTGAACACCGATGGAGATTATTCAACAGGGTGGCACGGGTATGATTATTTAATCAACCATTCGGTTCATTCATCCACTGCCACTACAATTAAGTCTTATGCAGGGGAAGGTTTTAACTGGAACAATCCGGTGGATATTGAATACGCTTATCAGGACAATCAAATGCACATTAAGGTGCCTCGTGACAATTTGGGTATTGCCGGACAAGCTCAATTCACTATCGACTTCAAGTGGGCAGACTTCGATCTTTCGCAATCCTCTACCAACCCTGAAACCGACATCGTGTTTGATATGGAAACCGGTAACGGCTGGGATGTCAATTACAGTCCCGGGGTAGGCAACCTCACGCTTTCAGATGGTATTCTTTCTTACGATGTAATTACCAACGATCCCTATATCACTTCAAATACCAATTTAGGTTACGCCGCTTCGGATTATCCACAGATAAAAATACGGGTTAAAAACCTTACTGATGGTACAGTTGCAGCAGTTTTCTTCAAAATGGATCATCATGCTGCTTTTGCCGGAAACATGGTAACAACTGCCATAAGTCCTAATTCCAATGAGTTTGTTGAATATACATTTAACATGCAAAATCATGCAAATTGGAATGGTACCATCAAAGAAATCCGGCTAGATTTGCCAAACAATCATGTCACGATTTCCGGTCGCGTTGAAATTGATTACATCCGGTTGATTTATAATGGTGAGAATAATGGAGCGGAATCTGAGAACATCGAATTCTCAGGAGACATCATATCGTTTATTGACTTAGGCGATGTTGCACCAAATGGAAGATTCAACTACAGGTTCATGGCAGATGTAAAATCTACCGGTATAGTAAAGCAGCTATATACCGATGATTATAAGTTTTCTATATACCCGAACCCGGCCAGAAATCTGGTAAGTATTTCAGGCGATGCGTTGTTGAACATGCCAATTGTTATTACCGACCTGCAAGGCAGAATAGTTTATGAATTGGATAAAGCTTCATCTCGAATTGTTACGGTTGACATCAGTAACTTCACCAAAGGAATATATTTGGTAAAGGTTGGATCGATGGTAGAAAGGCTTATGATTGGCCAATAGGGAAAAACATTATTTTACCTGCAAGTTTTTGGAGAATTAATTCTTAATACCCAATTGATAAAACAGCATTAATCTTTAAAATTATGATGTATGAAAACAAAGTTTTTTACGAAGCATAATGCATTAATGCATTTAGTAATTTTGCTACTGATTAACATTATAATAACGACCAATAACGTTGTAGCTCAGGTTGCTTTTGTTGAAAGTACTGTTATTACAGACGAAGCATTGTTCTTTTGGAAAGCTGACGATCCGAAACCCTATCACTATGGATCAGCTATAAACCCTCATGGTAACTGTGTTAAGGTAGTTAATGGTTATGTATTTTATACATGGTACAGAGGAGGTTTTGCCGATAGAACCTTAATGGTTTCGAGAAAGAAGATTGGCGAGGGAGAATGGGTCCATGTAGCTTTGCCCGGTAAAATGAGTCTTGTTGGAGGAAAAGGAGATACACACCATACTACCAACATTGGAATATGCCCTATTGATGGTACGGTACACATTATGTACGACCACCATAATGAAGATCTGAATTATATAGTTTCTAAAAAAAACATTGCTTTTGCACCCAATAACGAATTTTCAGCAAATAATTTTCTTCCTCAGAGGGATTATCTAATTCCGGGAAAGAAAGTTACCGGTGTAACATATCCGAAATTGTTTAATAACGATGCGGGCGAAATGTTTTTCGAACGCCGCTTGGGTTCTGCTGTTGGAGGCGAAATTGTAATGACTTACTACAACGGTGAATACTGGACTCCGGAGAAAACAATTATAAATGGTCGGGGAGGTGTTACGCAAGGAGAACGTAATTTTGCTTATGGGGATGCTTTTTTTATGAATGGCAAGTTTTATTATTCATACTCGCCACGTTGGGCTGAATCGCCTACAATACTTAACGAAGGTGTCTATTTGATGGATTTGGGTCCGCAAATGGACAAGACAGCAACAGCAGTTAATGGTAAATCTTATAACTTGCCAATTACCGATCATGCCCCATTTTTAATTGCCGATCCACGTAGTGTGCCTGACAATGAAGGTTGGTCGGGTGGACCTCAAGTGGCTATTTCGCCAAAAAATGATACCTATCTGAGAATTAATCCAAAAGGAACGAATGATTATAGCTACCTACGAAAAGCCGGCGAGACTGAGTTTGCCGAATACCGAAATAAAGGCACACTTGGAGAATTTTTTGGAAACAGAATGTATCGGTTTGCCACTAGTGGTGGTGTTCTAACTGTTGAAAGCTGTTTGGCAGGAACTTTCGAATGGCGTACTGATTTTACTCTGAATACAGGTATAAATGTGCAAAAAAGTCAGGTTGAAATGGAAAACGGCAAAATTGTAGCAATATTTGCTGAAAGGAAATCAAGTGATAAGGTGCCCATTCATTGCTATGTCTTTGATATTACAAAATCTGAATATACAGCACAAACCATTACTTTTGATGCTTTAGCAAACAAAATTGAAAGTGATGACGATTTCGAATTATCTGCTACTGCTACATCCGGTTTGCCGGTTAAATTTAGCTCGTCGAACACAAATATTGCCCGTATTATTGATGGCAATAAAGTGCAGATTATGGGGGTTGGCACCTGCAATATCGTAGCAAGTCAAAAGGGCAAAGGTGAATTTGATAATGCTCCGGAAGTTGTTCGTTCATTGACCATAAAGGCAAATACAGCTAAAACAAATCAAACAATACAGTTTGCTTTACCTTCATCTGATTATGTTTGGGAAAGTGGCGATATTGCTTTGAATGCAACTGCAAGCTCCGGATTACCGGTACAATACGAGAGTTCTGACACTTTGGTAGCTGTTGTTGTTGACGGCAAAGTAAAAGTAAAGCGTGCAGGTCAAACCACAATAAATGCATTGCAACCCGGAAATGAAACCCTTAATGCAGCGCCTATTGTCAGTCAAAAATTGAATGTACCTAAACAAACACAAGTTATTACTTTCGAGGAAATACCTGAAAAATATTCTGGTGATGCAGAATTTACATTACTGGTAAGCAGCAACAATCCCAATGCAAAACTCCGTTATGTTTGTCCCAACAATCAGGTGGCTGTTGTATGGAGTAGTACCGTTCGTCATCTTTTGGGACCCGGAAATGCCACAATTACAGTGTCTGACGAGGGCGATGACTATTTCACTCCGACACAAACTAGTAGAACATTGACCGTAAAACCTAAAACGCATGTAATACCAAAATTAATTGAGGCTGAGCATTATACAACAAAAAGTAGTAGTACTCATGTTACTCGTTGGAGCAATTCAATTTTTTACTTGAATCAGTTTGCCCCAAATCAATTTGCCGAGTATACCATAGATGTACCTGCCGATGGTAATTATACCATAGAAGTTCGAACAGCAGCTCCAAATGCAAACTCTCGACTAAAAGTCATGAGTGGTACAAGTACACTAGCTACTATTTCATTGACTCAAAGTCCAAATCTTACAGTATTTAGAACAACTAAAGCATCCATCCCATTAATACAAGGAATACAGCAACTTCGTTTTGTTGGCGTAGCTAATAGTTATAATTTCGATTCTTTTACAATTACCGAAGGAGGTGGAACTATTGTTGTTCCTTCTGGTGATGATGACCCTGATTTGGATCCAATGCCCTACACAATTATATCGGTTGATGAAGAGCAGATACCCAACGTAGCTGCAAATTTATTTGATGGAAATACTTCTGATGATTCACGTTGGAGTGCTAATGGCTATCCTAAATCCGTGGTTATTGACCTCGGAGAGGTAAAAGAAATAATTGGCACTCGACTTTGGACTTTACAGTCCAGAGCATATCAATATAAAGTGGAGCTGTCAAATTCGGCTTCCGATGGTTTTGTTCAGGTGGTAAACCGATTAAGCAACACTTCTTCAGTACAACCAATTTCTGATGATTTTGAAATGCAAAAAGGACGATATGTAAGGTTGACAGTAGAGGGATGTCACGCATATACAGGAGGCTGGGTTAGTATTACTGAGTTAGTATTGGTGTTTAAAAATGATGAAACCAGCGTAAGAAGTATAAACGAACTTGCTGATTGGGTTGGTGTATATCCAAATCCAACCAATTCCGGTTTTAAAATCAGTTTAAAGGGTGTTGAAAATGCGCAGGTGCAAATTTTTTCCATCTCGGGGCAAATGATTTATAATAAGTTTGTTTCGCAAGAGCCTATTAACTTGCCGGTAGGCGTTTATATGCTAAGAGCCATCGGTTCGAACCAAAAAGTTTATAACCAAAAACTAATTGTAAAATAACATACCTCATACTTGCATATCATAACTTTGAATAATAGGCAAGCCCTGTTCGATAAACATCAATATGGATTGCCCGTTTAAATATTTATCCGGATCAGTCAGAATTCATTAAATAACCAAAATTTTGGGACTATATTTAAATTAAATGGTATGTATTTTAAAGCCTGTCTTTTTGAGTACTTTTATATTTGAACAATCATTTAAATAGCAATCAATCTTAATAAGAATAAAAAATAAATGATTATGACCAACCTTATTAATATTACTAAAGTTTTAATTGCAGTATTTATCCTGATCGGTTTTACAGTCAGAGCAGAATCAAGCGAGCCTGCAAAGCCCAACATCATCCATATCATGGTTGATGATCTCGGCTGGCGAGATTTATCCATTTACGGGAGCGAAACATTTCATACACCCAATATCGATGCCCTGGCTGCCAGGGGAATCCGTTTTTCCAATGCCTATTCTTCCAGTCCGCTTTGTTCCCCTACGAGGGCTTCTGTTTTAACCGGGCAAACCGTAGGGCGGGTTCGACTTACAGCACCAACCGGTCATCTCGCTGAGGTGAATCTTAATCCCGTGGAGACCGAAACAGGTAATGCCGGATTCCCAATGACTAATCCTCAAACCCGCTCCAGGATTCCATTGGAAAGCATAACCATATCAAAGGTTCTAAAAGAACAGGGGTATACCAATGCATTGATGGGGAAATGGCATTTAGGGCACGCACCTTATATACCCGAGAATTTTGATTTTGATGTGGTAATTGGAGGTCGTGGTACTCCGGGGCCTCCTCAGTCAAGATTTTTTGGTCCATGGAATGAAGAATCCAATATGCCAGCCGTTGAAGGAAGCCCCAATGTTGACGATGTGTTGGGCGATGAAGCCGTAAAATTTATTGCCAACAATAAGGATAATCCTTTTTTTCTTGCGCTTTGGCTTTACAATGTACATGCTCCTTTTCAGGGAAAACCCGAAGATATCGAAGCCTATCGCCCCTTTGCCGAGTCGGCCTGGTATCAACGTTCTGCTATCATGGCATCGATGGTCAAAACCCTTGACGATAACGTAGGCAAGGTTATGGAAGAACTTGAGCGGCAAGGCTTGCTTGAAAACACCATTGTAATATTTACTTCCGACAATGGCGGAAACATGTATGACCGTCCGGAAGGCGAAAACCCCACCAACAACAGCCCTTTGCGTGCCGGGAAGGGCAATAATTACGAAGGAGGTATCCGTGTACCATTGATTGTTTCGTGGCCCGGTGTGATAGAGTTCAATACAGTTACAGATGCGGTTAATATTAGTTATGATTTTTATCCTACCGTATTAGATATCCTTGATATTGAACCACCCCAGGGATGGCCCCTTGATGGTAAAAGTGCTTTGCCTGCCTTGAGGGGCGAGCCGTTTGACCGCGGTCCGGTTTACACTGTTTTTCCGCATACAGTGCTGGCTACCGGAAACGTGGCAAATGTTGCCATGATTGATGGCAAATGGAAGCTGATGCGTTTTTTTAATACCGGCATTAATCAGGAGGATGAATATGAATTGTACAACCTTAGTGCCGACCCCGGCGAAACGCGCAATCTTATGAATGTTTATCCCGATAGAACCGAGCAAATGGCCGCTGAAATGTCTCGTCATTTAGATGAAACCGGTACTTTGTTGCCCCGAAAGAATCCGAATTATAATTCAGATCTTATCCATGGCGGCTTTCAAATGGTAAAAGGGGGCTATTTGGCCGGTAGCGACAACAAGTCTACTACTGTAACTGCCAAGGATTACATGGTTACCCTTCGCTATCATGTTCCTGAGGCTTCAAGCGGAAATGTATTGGAATTCGACTTTCTGAGTAATTGCGTAGTTGGTATTACTGCTGGTCCGGGTCTACTGCCTGTATATGGTAAGCCAGCACTTACTATACCCGACCTCGAAAGCAGGAAGGTCAGGGTGCCGCTGAACGCTGAGGTTTCGGATGGGATAATCACGGTGGTTCTTGATCTGAAGCAGCCCGGGCG
>SKHV01000155.1 GCA_007116765.1 Prolixibacteraceae bacterium
AAATTGTACTTACTCTTTTTGCGTTTGGTCTAATGTATTTTGAAAAATGACCAATGTAATAGTATGTGGGTGTATAAATGATACTGTCTGTTCGTGTATCGGCATGTATTGGTGCAAAGCAAAGATTCATTACATGGTTTGGCCCACCAGTTTCATCCAGTAAAATATTCCAATCTGTCCAACCTACCGTTCCGGCATTAAAGTCGTTAATCATCGAATTGCCATAGCGTTCGGCATTAGGCCAGAATTGGTATTTGGCTTCATCAAAAGCTTCGTTGCAACCTTCGGTAAAAAGCAATTTCTTGTCGGGGTAGCTTTTTTGAATTTCGTATAAGGCCGTATAGTTTGCTGTGCCTCCCCGCCAGGTTTCATACCAGTGAAAACCTATTCCCCATGCATATTTCGAGGCTTCCGGGTCGTCGAAAATTGTGTTGGCTCTGTGGCCTATTAAGTCGCGGTTATGATCCCAAACCACAATTTTTTTATCGCCCAGTCCTTGTTTTTCAAGTGTTGGGCCTAAATGGTTTTTGAGAAAATCACGCTCTTCTTCGGCAGTGTAAATACACGATTCCCAACGCTGAACAGCCATGGGTTCGTTTTGAATGGTCAGTCCCCAAATGTCAATTCCTTCGGCTTGGTATGCCTTTATGGTTTTGGCGTAGTATAGTGCCCACGAGTCGTAGAATTCAGGTAGCAGTTTGCCTCCTTGCAGCATGTTGTTGTTGCTTTTCATAAAAGCAGGCGGGCTCCACGGACTTAGGTAAAAAATCATTTTTCCACCGGCTTTTTCAATGGCTCTTTTGATCATGGGTAAGCGGTATTGTTTGTCGTGATCGATACTGAAAGTTAACAGCTCTTTATCGCCTTCTTCAATATAAGTGAAACTACTGCTACTGAAATCACAACTGTGTATTGATGTGCGCATTAACGTATAGTTGATGCCTTCAGTACCATAATAGGCCGAAAGTAATTCTTCTTGTTTTGATTTGGATAGTTTCGCAAAAACCTCGGCCGATGCATCGGTTATGGCTCCTCCAATTCCCAAAAAAGTTTGAAAAGTTTTGTTAGGATTTACAAAAATGGAGTTTGCATCTTCTGTTGGCTGTTTGGTTCTTGTGAAAACAGCTTTGCCGGTTTTGCTTAAGCGCAGCTTAGTATCTTTTGCCGTTGTTATAATTACTGCGGTTTTTCCTTCGGCTTCGTAAGTGTTGGTTTCGCTCGTATTGGTGTTAGCCGATGTGCACGCGGATAGTGTAATATATAAAGCTGCAAAAAAATAAAGTATAAACTTTTTCATGGTTAATCGATAAAAGGATGAGCTAATTCACAATTAATTTCTTTGAAACATGTTGAGAACTGTTTTGTACCAAAATGTGGTATATTCCTTTGGGGAAGCTGCTTGTGTCGATAAGCGTGTGCTTTTGATTCACATTGAATTTGTCAATCGCCTGTCCCCGAGAATTGAATATTGATGCGGTAACTTCTTCTCGCAACTCATTATTTATTACCAGTTCAACAAAACTGCTGGCCGGGTTTGGATAAAGTTCAATTGAATTGAATAGTGCGGGTTTAGAAACGGAACTGGTTTTATGTGTCAGTTCAAACCAGTTAAGGTTGTGTTCGCCTTGTTTAACCTGTAGCCTTATTTTATAGTATCCTTCTTCTAAATAAACCGACGACGATTGTGTTTGCCAGTTTTGCCAACCTCCTGTTGATGCAAATTGGATGGTGTCGAGTGCCTTAAACACGCCAGTGTTGTTAATCATAAAAACCAGTTCTGCATTGTTGCGTTCGGTTGCTACACGGTAATTTAGATTGTAATTTCCGGTTTGAGCCACACGTATGTTATACTCTAAATAATTACCTGCTTTGGCGAAGGCACTGTTTAGCCCTCCGCCTGTATCCTCGCAGTTTTCAAACACAAAACCGTGATTCACATAGTAATCTTCGGCTTCAATACGCCCCGGAACCGGGTAGCTTGTTGGTAAGTTGTTTTTTACCTGCATTTGAGAAAAGGGTTCGAGAGTTTGCGTATTCGAATTCACCGTTGTTCCGCTGTACGAAATTCGCACATCGGTATCGGAATAAATATTGGCACTCGTTTTTAATACTATAACCGAAGCAGTAGAATGCTTCTCAATAGCAATAATTTCGGCCGGGTTAGAATCAATCAACAACTCAAAGTCATTTACGTTGAACTGATTGTTGGCTGTAGTTACTTCTTTGTTTAGTGTGATGAAAATTTCTTCACCATTGGCTGATGTCTCTGACGATGTATATTTAAAACCAACCTCATCAGCACTTTTAGGGTTTGTAAAGACGAAAAAATTCAGGTTCGATCCTCCCTGATCAAACTTGAATCGAATCTTGTTTTCGCCTGCGGGAAGTATAATATCGTCGAAAGTTGCGGTTTTCCAATTTTGCCAGCCACCTGTTGACGGTAATGTGAGTAGCCCGCTTACATCAATATTATTTACTTGCACCTGTATTCTTGATCCATTATTACCCGATGCATGTCTTACCTCAAGCGTAAATGCGGCTGTTGAGTCGCTGTTAACGGTGTACTGCATCCATTCTCCTTCGGCAGTCCAGCCCACGTTATAGCCGTTAGTCACTTCGGTGTCGTTGCAGGGTTCTATATCAACCCCGTCGTTTCTGTATCCCCAGCCCTGATTCCAAGCAGTATAGTTTCCGGTATCGATATGGTGGTTTGCCGTATCGGTATCGAAATAGGCTACATTGTTTCTTCCAAGGTCGTAATCGGTAAAGAAAATTTCTTCGCCCAGTACGTGTTTTTTGAATGGTATGGCTTCGTAGCTGTTTATTTGCCGGGTGAGGGCATCAATCACATCATATTGAATAATGCAATTTTCGATTTTATGGCTTTCGTTCCATTTCATAACCGCTTCAAAAGCCTGAGTTTCGCTCATTTGTGGTGAGCCGTTTTGCCAGTAATTCAGCAAATCGGTATATTCGGGTGGCATAATAACCCTAAGAACGTTATTTATGCCACTCTTCTTAACCGGCCACCAGCTCCAACCAATATTATTAGCTTCGAAAAGCGATGTGGCATTAGTAAACCAGGTGTTTGAATTTTCGCCCGACTCGCTCATCCACAGCGGTACATTTAGCCTATCACGTCTTTCAATAATCCAATCGAGCGAATTAGGCGTATTAAAACTCCAGTACTTATGGAAAGTATATACCAGGTTGTCGTCATAATCAGCCAGACCGTCCATTCCGCTGTAATTATTTCCCCAGCAGTTACCCGAAACAAACACAATGTGATTGGTATTCACGGTTCGAATGGTGTCAATCATCCGCTCGAAAATATCTATAATAGGTTTGTTGTGTTTGCAGTTACACCCGTTCTCATTCCCGCTGTTTTCAAAGTCCCAGTTTATCTCATTGATTAAGTCGAATCCGCCTACCCATGGTTCATCCTTATATCGTTTTGCAATTTCGTACCATAAGGCGGTAAGTTTAGTGAGATTGTGTTCGCTTTCCCACAAGGAGGGTTTTGAGGGATCGTAATCACAGATGTCCATATTTTTACCTTGTCCACCAGGCGCTCCGTGCATATCGAGAAAAACGTACATTTCATTATCTCTACACCAGGCTATGAGCGAGTCGAGCATCTCAAAACCTTTGTCAAGCCAGGTAATCTCTCCTGAAACCGGTTCGTCCTCAATTGGCGGTGTAAACAAGTTATAATGAAGGGCAGGCCTAACGGAGTTAAAGCCCCAGGCTTTCATCGAATCAACATCGGCACGTGTAAAGTGATTGGCCAGCCAGGCATTGTAGAAAGTATCAGTTCTGGCCTCTCCTATCGTTTCAATTAGTTTCTCACGGAATTGCCACTGGGTATTAATTCCTGCACCTGTTGACTGCATCATGTAGCCTTCCTGAATCATCCAGTTTCCGGTTCCTATACTTCGCGAAACGAAATTATTCCCGTTGCCATCGACAATGTTTATACCGTCCGCACGTAGGAAGCCCTGTGCAAACATGTTTGAATGAAGCAGTAAAATTATTACGGTCAGACTTAGTTGAATTATTGGGTTTCTCATGATATTTATTCTTTGTAAAGTGTGTGAGTTATGACTTTTACCATACATAAGTTGCTACAGCCCCTGCGTTTAATGTCACATTTGCTGTTTTGTTACTATACTGGATATTGAAACTCTTTGTTTGTGAAGAGCTGTTTGCCACGATGAGTACCATAGTGCCATCGGTGTTTTTAAAGGCTACGTTATCTAGGTCAGTTATCAGGTTTGATTCAACCCGAACGGCATTCTTCCTTACAAATTTCGATGCATGAGCAATGATGTAATAGGCCGGGTTGCGGGAAACTTTGTTGCCCTCGATTGTGATTGCGCCCAGGCAGCGTGTACAACCGCCGGGTGTATGAGGATTTTGGTCGGGGTCGGCCGCCAGGTTCCACTCGAGCACGTTGCGGCTCCAGTTACGTGTTGCTCCAATTGTGAGATTTCGTGTGTGCCACATCAGGTCGATGGCAAGGTCGCCGGGCTCGCCTACCCATTGCTCGGTAAAGTAAATGCTTTTGTCGGGGTGTGCATTGTGCACTTCCGACAAGGCTTCAATTTTTCCTCCATAGAGGTGGAATGCCGATCCATCGACATATTGTGCCGCTTCGGGGTCGTTCAGAATGGCCAGCGGGTAGTCGGGCCTATCGGCATTGTGATCGTAAATCACAATTTTTGTTTTAATGTTGTGCTGGCGGAAAGCAGGGCCCAGACTTTGTTTAATGAATTCGGCCTGTTCATCGGCCTTCATCAGCAAGCTTGGGTTATTGCCCGGGTGCAAGGGTTCGTTCTGTATTGTAATAGCATCGATTATAATTCCTTCGGCTTCCATTGCTTGTATGTATTTCACAAAATACAGAGCATAAGCGTCGTAAAACTCAGGAAGCAGGCTTCCTCCAATTGAATTTTTATTATTTTTCATCCAAACGGGCGGAGTCCAGGGCGACCCCATAATGGGAATGTCGGGGTTGATGGCAAGTATTTCTTTTAGTATTGGAATTAAATGAACTTTTTCCACATCGATGCTGAATTTTTCCATGTTCACATCGGTTTCTCCGGAGGGTAAGTCGTTGTAGGTAAATACGCTGTCGCTTAAGTCGGATGCACCAATGCTTAGCCGTAAATAATTGGTACCAATACTGTTTCCGTCGGTATCAAATAATTCGTTGAGCAGTGCAGTTCTGGTATCTTTGTCCATTTCGTTTAGCAAGCGGGCGCTTCCACCGGTGAGGCAATAGCCAAAACCATCAATTGACTGGTAAGTTTCATCGGGTTTTATCGTTATGGTTTCAAGCTTTTCTGCTTTCTTTTTGAATTGTATTGTTTGCTTTTGTTTTGTGAACAGTATGTTGTTTGCCGGGTCGGTTAACCATGTTTCAAGGCGTGAATTATTTCTGTTAGTGCCTGGTTCTGAGGAAAAAAGCATTTTAGGGCTTGCCAAAACAGTAATGACAATGGTGATAGTGATTAGCTTTGCTAAGTTTTTCATGTGTTTGTATTTTAAAATGTCAAATTGTATTATCATATTGTTTAAACTAGTTTTCTAAAAGTGAAATAGTTTTTTTAGGCTCGCTTCTTTATTCAAGTTACTGAAAAAAGTAAAGGGCTGAGATTTTAATGCCCTTTACTTCTTACCGTTTGTGTCGAATTTTCATCGCTTATTTTCAGAATATATATTCCAGTTTGTATGTTTTTAGCTACATAAGATGTTCTGCTTATTAAACCCTGTTCAACAAGCACTCCGGCAATAGTATAAATGGTATAACGAACAGGTTGATTGAAATCTAATCGTAGCTGATCCATAAATATTTTATCGTTAATATTTAATGGGTTATTTTTCATGTTGATGGATGAAGTGTCGTCGTCTCCGCTTTCATTTTCACCATCATCTTCATCATCTTTATCATCTTCATTTTCGTGGTCATCTTCCCCGTTGTTGCCATTGTCATCATTTTCTTCCTCATCCGTTTTTTCAGGGCAGTCTTCTATGTTGTTGGGATCAATGTCGTTCACTTCAACTTCGGTATATTCTTCGTCGGGGAGGTATCCCATCGCGATTCCGCGCCCTACGGTTGAAAGGTATACTCGTCCAAAAACGTTGGCATCGCCCATAATAAAGCCACCGTTGCCTAGGCCTCCGTATTGATGCTGGCTGTCGTTGATTCTTATCCAGCTTTGGCCTTCGTCGTCCGAACGGTAAATGCCTTCGTTGCCGTCAATGTTACCCCAAATGTACACGGCAGGAAAACTTTTCCCTTCGGGAGCTTTCCCAAAACCAACGCCTTCGCAGGCTCTCACTCCGGCAATGGTTTCAATTTCACCGGTTTGGTGTTTGTAGCGCTTGAGTCCCTGGTTATGGCAAGCTATCCATACTTCGCCTTCAATGCCGGGCACAGGTCTAATCAAACTGCTCGCATTGGCGCCAATACTCACATTGTTTATGTCGTAGTTTTGATTTTCACAGTTGAAGCTCAGTACTCTTAGCGTGCTGCCGTTTACCGTGTAAAAAATGTTGCTATTCACCCTGTCGGAATACGGTGGTGTATTCACGTTGATAGTAGCAACAGGGCTCCAGCTTTCTCCTTTGTTGCTGGTAAAGTAAGTATTCGATGCTCCGTTGGGATTCCATATTACTTTTGTTCCATTGGCCGAAACTGCCACATGCCCCGAATTACTGCTTGCCGTAGGTTTTGATGGAAAGGCCCGCCATGTTGAGCCGGCATTTTCGGAATAGAAAATTGCACTGGTGTTTTCGTCTCCTCCGCTGCGAACTACAAATTTTCTGTAGCGTGCGGCAAAATCAATTCCGGTACTTGTACCTACCGACGGGCTGTGCCTTTGGGGCGTTTCGAATACATTGGTATGTGTAAACCCATCGTAATCGCCAATAACCGAAATTAGTGCTTCGTTGGGAATGCTAATCAGTCCAAGCGGAACAGTTTCTTCAAGTCCGTGGCATTGCAGGTTCCAGTGAGCTATGCCTCCGTCATCGTCAGTATCGGTAATGTTGTTGCTCATGAAAAGCCCGTTGCCCGATATGGCAAATACCCTGTCGGGATTGTGAGGGTCAATTTTTATGTCGCCCACCCAGTGCAGCGACATGGTGGATTCCCATAAATCCTTACTGTTAAGGCTCATTTTTCTTTCAGCAAATAAGTCGGTCCAGGTATTTCCCCCGTCGGTGCTGCGAAAAATTCTATCGCCCCACACCGGGCTGCCGGGTCTCCAGTATTGTTGATGCCAGGTATTGATGGTACTGGCCATGATAATGTCGGGGTTCGATGCATCTACAGTAACTCCTCCAATGGGGTTGTTCGATGGCGAAATGTTTGTCCATTCGTTTTCGTCTATTTTGTATTTCATTAATCGGCCCGAAGAAGGATTCCATGGCCCCGATTCGTTGGCGTATGCTACATAGAGCGTGTTGTTCGCTATTTCCATGCGTTGAGGCATGTGCGTGCTAATGGCGTTTTCAACCGGGTTCCATGTTTCGCCTCCATTGTTCGAAACGTATAGGTTGTTTGAACCTGTACGCGAAATTCCGGCAAATATTCGGGGAGTAGCTTCGCCGCTTTGCCCCGATTCTTTGTCGAATACTATCGTTGCGATACCATTGGTTTGCCATAATGCTCCACCGGGCACATCGGGGAACGATACTACTTTACTCCACGAAGCGCCGTAGTTTTCACTTTTGAACAGCCCGTGTACACGTGATCCGCAAAACAAAACGTTTCCCATGTTAGGGTCAACGGCAAGTCTTTCACCATTTTGGCGCCCCATGCCGTTGCCGTGTATTTTGAATTGGTTGGTAACATTTGTAATAGTGAATGTTTCGCCGTAATCGTCGGAACGTAAAATAGCAGAAATGCCACTGTTCCAATAATCAGTACCCACCGACATATAAACCCTGTTGGGCTCGCCGGGGTCAATGGCTAACGATTCTACTCCCTGATAACCGGTTTGAGTGCGGCTGGTCCAGTCGAGCAGCGGAGTCCACCCTTGCGTGTCTTCGTCCCAGCGGTAAGCTCCTCCCACATCGGTGCGGGCGAATATGAGGTTTTCTTCTGCCGGAGTGGTAATGATTCCGGTTACAAAACCACCTCCGCCAATTTTCACATTACCCCATGCGTAGTTGGAGGCATTTTGAGCATACAAAGTATTTGCAAAGCTTACAAGGAGTAAAAAAAGAATTGTTTTAAACGGATTCATCGATTTGGTTTTTATGAGTTGCACTATTGCAGTGTCATTGTCAAATAAATTTTGAGCAATATTACGCGAACTCAATAAAAAGCCGGGGTGTATTTTGTATTGGAAAGTACTGCTAAATGATTTTGCCTGCTCAATTCAGCGTTTTGATGCGGCTTTATAAATCTCTTTTTCCAAAACTCAAAGGCAACAAACTGGCAATTCCCTCCATAATATAAATAGAATTTGCCCCGTCGAGCAATAATTTTATGGGCTTTTCGAACCTGGTTTCGGCTTCGAGAATTGCCTGACGGCAAGAGCCGCAGGGCTTCACCGGTTCCTGTACGTGACCTTTTTTGTTGAAGGCCGAAATGGCTATGGTTTTCACGGCTGAGTTTGGGTATCCTGCATTGGCCGCGAATAAGGCCACGCGCTCGGCACACAAGCCCGAGGGGTAAGCGGCATTCTCCTGATTGTTGCCAATAATTACCTTGCCGTTTTCGAGTTCAACGGCAGCACCCACCAGAAAGTTTGAATACGGTGCCCAGGCATTGTTGGCCACTTCGCGGGCTTTGGCTACGAGGTAAGCATCCTCGTTCGATAAATTGTTTATCGAATCTACTTCGGAATATTCAATTTCAATTATATGCTTCTTCATTATCATTTCAAATTGTCATCAATACTCAAATGTACAATTTTTTTAGAGTTATCAACATTATAGCTGCACTCAATACAATTTTTTTATTTTTGTTATTTTGCAATATTATTTTTGTTTTTCGTTGTGTATAATATAGTTAGAAAGATATGAAGCAAGTTGTTGTTATTTCGGTATTGGTTTTATTAATGGCTACTTTGTTTGCCAATTCACAAACACGAACCTCACGTAGTGAGTATATCGATGCCTATAAAGCTTTGGCAATAAGTGAAATGCACCGTACCGGCATACCCGCCAGCATTAAAATGGCACAGGCCTGCCTCGAATCAAGCAACGGGAACAGCAAGTTGTCGCGACAATCAAACAATCACTTTGGCATTAAGTGCCGTAACGATTGGAAAGGCGCACGTGTTTATCACGATGATGATAAAGCAAATGAATGTTTCAGAAAATACAGAACCATTGAAGAATCGTATATTGACCATTCCAGCTTTTTAACAGAAAACACCCGCTATTCTGGTTTATTTCAACTCGACAGGAACGATTATAAGGCGTGGGCGCATGGCTTGAGGTCGGCCGGTTATGCTACCGACCCAAAATATGCCACAAAGCTCATCAATCTGATTGAAAGCGAACGCCTGTATTTGCTCGACAGGGTTACTCCCGAAGAATTGGCCGCATCGTATGGGGCAGTTGAAACATCGGGTACCGGCAGCACAGTATCGGTGCGTGAAAGGCTTTCTCAATCGTTGGGAAATTTGCAGTTAAACCCCTTTGAACGTCGCGAAGTTGAAACTTTTAACGGGCTGGATATTATACATGCCCGTGCCGACGATACCTACGAAAGTATTGCCCGTGAATTTGACCTGAAGCTTTGGCAGGTGCATTTGTACAACGATTTACCCAAAGATGCCGTGCAGCCCTCGTTAAACGAGCGTATTTATTTGCAGCGGAAACGTTTTTCGGCACCTAAAGAGAATGAGTTTCATACAGTAAGGCCGGGAGAGTCGATGTGGAGTATTTCGCAGCAATATGGCATTAGGGTAAACCGACTGTTCCGCTTGAACCGCATGAGTGGCGACGAAGTGCCCGCAGTAGGCGAAAAGCTTTATATGAGGTCAAGGAAGCCAAGGAACGAATAAACAAATTTTTTTTTGCAGATAAAAATCCAATTTAAATTTGAACAGGTATATCCGCTGTTGATGACCTATATCATCAAGTAAGCTAGCAATTGATCTTAATCCTGTCGATCCGTTAGCAATATACGATTCAAGATTGACGGCTTATTATTTTAGAGTTCTATAATATATTTTCGTTCTACTTTCTTCCGCCAACTCTGTCAGTAGCTTCGCACTCTGACAGGTTGTTGGAACTTGCGCAAACCCGATAGAGTCGCGAGACCTGTCGGAGTTGAGCAGTTGATTATTCGTTCAAAATCCAAACGCTGTCAAAAGCTTTGCACGCTGATAGGTTGTTGCCTTCATGGTCAATTGCTTTGTACGTTTCTTTCATGTCATTCGTATTATATTTTCGTTCTACTTTCTTTCGCCAACTCTGTCAGGAGCTTCGCACTCTGACAGGTTGTTGGAAGTTGCGCAAACCCGACAGAGTCGTGAGACCTGTCGGAGTTGAAGTTGTCGTAACTTAAAATTTCTTTTCTCCACCACTGGCTACGCCCGGTTGGCCTTTTTCGATAACGTTGAATTTTTCTGTCATAGTTAAGAGTTTAATAAATAAATATATAGCAGCCCTTTGTGAGTTTTTTTTTATTTCAACTTATCCCCATTTCCCAATCCATCCTGTCCATATCAATTTTCTTCACATGCTCCTCTTCGAATGCCTTTTTGCCTCCAAACCAGCCAATTATTTCATCGCGTTTAAGCTTAGTTGACTTATCGGATGTACACGTTAGGTAACTGCTCCAGGGGTACTCTAGCGGATGGCTGCAAAACCCATGATGGATTGGATTGCAGTGTATATAAATAACTACACGCCTTAGATATTCCATATTGTCGATTTGCTTTCGTTTGAAGCGGCGTTCGAACAAGGTGCCGCAGGTTTCGATGCTATTGTTGAAATATCGGCTATAAGCGTTGAACAGATGTGAAAAATGTTTTGATGGAACTGGTCGTTTTAATTTACTTATATCGATCCTTTCAGGCTCTCCGAACTCTGAAAGGTCTGTTGTGGTTTGAAACCTGACAGAGTCGTCAGACCTGTCAGAGTTTAGCTTTTTATAAAAACCAATTTGCTTTTCTTCCTTTATCCGCACCAACACATGAAAATGGTTCGGCATAAGCACCCACGCATACGTTTCGGCAACCGACTCAATATATTTATTGTATAAGTTTAGAAAATGCTCATAATTATTAGCAACCCGGTACAAATTGCGGCCTCCAACAGCATGATGGTAAATGTGGTAGAAATGTCCGTAATCTAATTTTTCGTATTGTAGCATTTTTATGTTTTTTTTGTGTGTTTTATATTTTCAATAGCCGTTAATCTTTTTTTTTAGTCATAGGCAATGAGTTATTTGTATTTTTACACATCAAAAAATTAGTTCAACGTTAACAAAGCTCCCCCTTTAGGATGTTGGGGGTCTCACCTCGCACCAACCAAAACCTGTCGAATTCTTCTCGCCCAAACCAGTATTTTGTACAAGCTTGTGTATCTCGGGTGGAGCAGTGAGTGTGAAATCGTATATAAAACCCCTTATTTTGCTTTCTTGCGGGGTATATGCTTTAATGCTTATGAGTTTAGATTTGGCCTTGCTCTGAAGCGTGAATTTGAACGAAAAATCGGAGGGCAGTTCTAAACTGGTTTTTATAACTTCTGCCTTTTGTAACAGGTTATTTTTTAACAGATTGCTGTAGTTCTCATCCTCAGGCGAAAGGTATTTAGCATATTTGCCGTTTTCAGGCATAATGCTTACCACCACTGCCGAACGTGCCCTGTACGACATGGTTTCGCTTATGGCAGGGTCGGGGAGGCGTTCTATTTGGGCTACTGTAAAATCAATGCCATTGAACCTGTCGCCAATAAATACCTCCTGATTATTGAACAGGCCAATAATGAAGCGCTCGGCAGCATCGGGTAAATAAAAAGAAACTTGAAGTTGGGCAGTTTCGGCATTTAGCTCGAAAAGCGATTTTTCTTTCCACAGTTTTGCCCTGCCAAAATCTAGTGGCGAGTAGCAAAAAAGCTTGAAAGTTTTGTTGCCGAAACTATAGCCCTGAGAATGAAGAAACGAAGCAAAGCCTGCATCGGCCTGAGCAATAACTTTATAAATCCAGGCTCCAATATAGTGTTGATAATCAACTGGTAGCATTTTTTGCCGGGTGCTGCGGTTTAGGGTAATGTTGAATTTCATTTTGAAAAGGTAGTTTATTTGGCGTTTAACAATTTGGTTTGAGCCAATAAGTATAAGAAAAAACAGAAATGTTCTAATGCTAAATTTCATATAATTAATGCGTAGAGGAAATATAACTATAAGGCTCTTTTTATAAAAAACCGATTTTTCGATTAGAGTTTTTTCTGCATTTCAGTAATTAATCCCTTCCTTTTTATACTAACCTGATAAAACCGACAGTTACCGGTAAAAATCAACGTTTAATCTATAAACAGGGTGTATGTCTTTAAAAAAATTAAGACTTTTGAATTGAAATTTAGATAAAAGCCATAGAAAACAGATAAAAATAGCCATGATTACACTTTCAAACATTCACAAATCGTACCATACCGGGGCAAACAACCTGCACGTGTTAAAAGGCATCGACCTTGAAATCAAAGCAGGCGAGTTTGTCTCCATTATGGGTTCATCGGGCTCTGGAAAATCTACCCTTCTTAATATTTTAGGGATACTCGATAATTACGATAAAGGAACTTACCATCTCGATGGGCAGCTTATCCAAAACATGAGCGAACGAAAAGCGGCCAAATACCGCAACGAAACACTGGGGTTCATATTCCAGTCGTTCAACCTCATTTCGTTTAAAAATGCCATGGAAAACGTGGCCCTGCCCCTGTACTACCAAGGCGTTAGCCGCCGCAAGCGGAACGCCATTGCACTGGAGTACCTCGATAAAATGGGACTGAAACCATGGGCTACCCACATGCCCAACGAGCTGTCGGGCGGACAAAAACAGCGCGTGGCCATTGCACGTGCCCTTATTTCGCAACCCAAAGTAATTTTGGCCGACGAACCCACAGGAGCACTCGACACAAGCACCTCGTACGAAGTAATGGAGATTTTGAAAGAAATTCACAGTGAAGGCATTACCATCATAATTGTGACCCACGAGCACGATATTGCAGCAATGTCCGAGAAAATAATCAAACTTAGGGACGGCAATATTGGCGACCTTATTATCAATGGCGACCTTGCCTCGTTCAAGAAAAACTACGCAAAAGAACTTCAAACCGTATAGCTATGTTCGACATTGATAAATGGCAGGAAATATTCAGTACGATACGCAAAAACAAGCTCCGTACCTTCCTTACCGGTTTTGCTGTAGCCTGGGGCATTTTTATGCTTATGGTGCTGTTGGGGTCGGGCAACGGTCTCAGTAACGGTGTAGGCTCAAATTTTGAAAGCAGCGCACTCAACGCCATGTGGATTTGGAGCCGCGAAACAAGTATGCCCCACTCCGGTTTCCAATCGGGCAGGCAAATCAGGTTTACGCTTACCGACTATGAATCGTTAAAAGAAATGGACGGGGTTGATAAAATTTCGGCACGCTATTGGATTGGCGACCGGGTGTATTCATTCGGAAGCGAGTATGGGAATTACACAACTCAATCGTGCCACCCCGATTACCTCGATATTGAAAAGCTAATCATTGTAAACGGACGTTTCATTAACGAGATTGACCTCGAATACAACCGTAAAGTAATTGTAATTGGCGACGACATACGCAAAGCCTTGTTTAAAGATGTTGACCCGGTTGGGGAAATACTACGTGTTGGTAGCGTCCCGTTCAGAGTAGTGGGTGTTTATACCGAAATTGACCCCCGCAGCGGATCAAGACAGGGTTTAATACCCATTGCCACCGCACAAGCTCTGTTCAATGCCGGCGACCGCATTCACGAAATAGCCCTCACCACACACGATGTAACACGTACCCAAAGCCAGCAAATTGAAGCCGATATACGTGCCATGCTTGCACGCAACCACCGCTTTCACCCCGACGACCAGCGTGCAATAGGGCTTTACAACTCTTTCGATAACTACATACAAACCATGAATATTTTCAGTGCAATAAAAATGTTTGTATGGCTTATAGGAATAGGGACTTTAATAGCCGGGATAGTTGGTGTAAGCAACATAATGCTTATTGTGGTGAAAGAACGCACCAAAGAAATTGGGGTACGTAAAGCCCTGGGAGCCACACCTTCATCAATTGTAGGATTGGTTTTGCTCGAATCGGTTTTCATCACAGCAATTGCAGGTTACGTGGGCATGTTCTTAGGCATTAGCCTTATGGAAGGAGTAAATTACATGATGGTGCAACAAGCCCAACAGGCTGCCGCAAGTTCCGATGTGGGACAAATGACCATGTTCATGAACCCTACCGTTGATTTACGGATTGCCGTAAGTGCCATGCTGCTTTTGGTTGCGGCCGGGGCACTGGCTGGTTACATTCCTGCAAAACGTGCTGCATCTATTAAACCCATTGAAGCATTACGCGACGAATAAAAATTTATAGCCATGTTTGATACCGACCGTTGGAAAGAAATAATAAATGTGCTGAAAAAAAATAAGCTAAGGAGCTTTTTGACAGCATTTGGGGTATTCTGGGGAATATTCATGCTCATAGTAATGTCGGGTGCCGGTCGTGGCCTCGAAAACGGAATAACTCAAGGGGTTGGGCAAATTGCCACCAATTCGTTCTTCATGTGGACCAACCGAACAAGCGAACCATACCAAGGATTGCGACGCGGGCGCTGGTGGAGCTTCAAGAACGAAGATGTAGAGTTTATTCGCCGTCATGTAGGCGAGGCCGATATTGTTTCCCCAAGGCTTTTCGCCTTTGGTAGCGGCAACAATACCGTAAGGGGCGAACGCTCGGCACGTTTTCATATTAAAGGCGATTATCCCGAGTGGGATTTAATTGACCCCGCAACCGTGCTGCAAGGACGCTGGCTGAACCAGGTTGATATTGACCAGCGGCGGAAAGTTATTGTAGTGGGTGAACAGGTAATAAAGGAGTTGTTCAATGTTGATGAAAACCCCATTGGTGAATACATCCGGGTTAGTGGAATGTACTATCAAATAGTGGGTGTTGTGAAACCCATATCGAATATCAACATGAACGGCCGTACCGAAGAAAGTATATTTATGCCCTTTACTACCATGCAGGTAGCTTACAATTATGGCAACCAGGTGCATTTAATGGGTATTACGGCAAAACCGGGCTATTCGGCCGCTCTTGTTGAAGATAAAGTTATAGCCATTGTAAAAGAACGGAACAAAGTTGCCCCAACCGATATGCAAGCCGTTTCGCACATAAACCTCGAAAAACAATTTCAGCAATTTTCGGGCTTATTCACCGGGATACAAATGCTTACATGGATTGTTGGTATTGGCACCTTGCTGGCCGGGGTTATAGGCGTGAGCAACATTATGTTGGTTATAGTAAAAGAACGCACACAGGAAATTGGTGTAATGCGTGCCATTGGAGCCACACCGCGTAAGGTTATCGGGCAAATCATTATGGAAAGTGTATTCCTCACAACCATTGCAGGTTATCTGGGATTGGTTGCAGGGATAATGCTGCTCGAAGGCTTTAATTACGTGCTGGAAATGGCCGTGGCTAATGGCAATGACGAAATATTCATCAAAAACCCCGAAATCAACCTTACAGTTGCAATTGCATGCCTTATGGTGCTGATTATTTCAGGTGCTTTTGCAGGATATTTGCCGGCCAAACGGGCTGTTAGTATTAAGCCGATTGATGCCTTAAGGGCGGAATGATACTGGTCACTGGTCACTGGTTAGTTATAAAAAAAATAAAATAGAAAACGAATTTAATAAATAAAGCCATGAAAAGAATTTTTAGAATTATAGGAATAGTTCTGTTAGTGGGAATTTTCCTTGGAACGTTTTACTTTTTATACACTAAATCGAAAAAAGCACCCGATGTTTTCAAAACACAAACACCGGTTGTTGAAAGTATAGTGAAACAGACCGTTGCCACAGGTTCGGTGGTTCCGCGCCAGGAAATCGAAATTAAGCCGCAAGTTTCGGGTATTATCGATGAAATATACCTGCAAGCAGGCGAAATGGTCAACGCTGGCGACGTGATTGCCCGCGTGCAAATTATCCCCGATATGGTAAACCTGAACAATGCCGAATCGAGACTGAACCGTGCTCAACTGAATCACGAAGATGCCAAAATCGACTACGACCGCCAGAAAGACTTGTTCGACAAGGAAGTGATCGCTTACGAAGAATATCAAAAAGCACGGCTGGCGTTCAACACATCGCGCGAGGAGCTAACAGCGGCGCAAAACAACCTAGACCTGATAAAAAAAGGTGTTACCAAAGCATCGGAGCAAAGCACCAATACGCTTATCCGCTCAACCATTAACGGTATGGTGCTCGATGTGCCTGTGAAAGTGGGCAACTCGGTAATTCAGTCCAACACTTTCAATGCCGGAACTACCATCGCCGTTGTGGCCGATATGAGCGACATGATTTTCGAAGGTAAAGTAGATGAAACCGAAGTAGGGAAAGTACGCGAGGGTATGGACATTGTACTGACCATTGGCGCTATCGACAACGAAAAGTTCGACGCAATACTTACTTACCTGTCGCCTAAAGGGGTTGAAGAAAACGGGGCAATACAGTTCGAAATAAAAGCCGACGTGAACCTGAAAGAAGGTCAGTTCCTACGTGCAGGTTACAGTGCCAATGCCAGCATAGTGCTCGAACAGCGCGAAAATGTAATGGTCATTCCCGAGTCGCTCCTGAAATTCGAAGAAGAAAAATCGTTCGTCGAGGTTGAGGTCGATTCGCAGGTGTTTGAAAAACGTTTTGTCGAAATTGGCCTTTCCGACGGTATCAACATCGAAGTGCTCGAAGGTTTATCGTTCGACGATAAAATTAAGGGCGAAAAAATTGATCCCAAAGAGCTAAAAGAAAAGGCAAAAAGCTAATTAAACAGTAAAACAAAAGCCATGAAGCGAATATTTTACATCCTGATCCTTACCGCAGTTTTCACGGCAGCATTTACTACTGCCCCTGCACAGGAAAAATGGACACTCGAACAATGCATCGACTATGCACTCGAGAACAACATAATGATAAAGCAATATCTGCTCAACAGCACATACCGCGAGAACCTGCACGAGCAGTCGAAGAACAACCGACTGCCCGGGGTTTCTGCCAATGTGAATCAGGGATTCAACTTTGGGCGTTCCATTAACCCCGACAATACCTATGAAAACATCAACTCGGCAAGCACAGGAGCTTCGGCCAATGCTAACGTGCTGATATGGCAGGGCGGAACCGTGAACAACACCATCAAGCAACGCGAGTTTGAGTTGAAGGCCAGTCTCGAAGATTTTCAAAAAGCGAAAGACGATGTTACGCTGAACATTGCTTCGGCATATCTCGAAATTCTTTTTGCCAAAGAACTTATTAAAGTGAGCGAATCGCAAATTGAACAAACCCGTTTGCAGCTTGAGCGCACCAGTGCACTGGCCGATGCCGGACGTGTAGCCCGTGGTGCCTTACTCGAACTCGAAGCCCTTTTGGCCCGTGAAGAGTTGAACCTTGTGAACCGCGAAAACACCCTGCAAATAGCGTATCTGAATTTAGCTCAAATGCTCGAACTCGACGATTATTCCAATTTTGAGATCGCGGTGCCCGAAATGCCCGAAATCAAATCGCAATCGTCGCTGGCATCGTCGGCTGTGGTTTTCGACAGGGCCGTGCAAAACCGCCCCGAAATTCGCAGTGCCGCACACCAGCTCAGCGCCGCCAAAATGCAGGTGAAAATTGCCGAAGGTGCCCGTATGCCAACGCTCTCGGCATCGGCTGCAGTTTACACCGACTACTATAATTCGAACCAGGTTGACTTTGGTAACTTCAGCGACCAGTTTAACGACAACCTGCGCGAAAGCGTGGGGCTGAATCTAAGCATTCCGGTATTCAGCCGCTTCAATAACCGCACAAACATTGCCAATGCAAAGCTGCAACTGCAAGGACAAGAACTTGAACTCGAAGCAGCCAAAAAGGAATTGCGCCGCCAAATTGAGCAAGCACATGTAAACGCGCTTGCAGCCATGAAACGTTTTACAGCCAACCGCACTGCGGTAGAATCCATGGTGGAATCGTTCCGTTATGTGGAAGAAAAGTACAGTGCAGGTCGTGTAAGCCCGGTTGAATACAACGATGCTAAAACCAATTTGGGCATAGCCGAGTCGGATCTGATACAGGCCAAGTACGAATTTATTTTCCGCTCAAAAATACTCGATTTCTATAATGGGATTCCCATTTCATTGTAAGCTCTAAGTTCATAACATTTTCATAATTAAGGCAGCCTCAGGGCTGCTTTTGTTTTGATAAATGCTTCACGAAAATATTTACACAACAAAAAATAATATGTTAGTCATGATATTTTTGACGTTGGTCAAAAAAATAAATGATAAAAGTTATTAATGTTTGTTGTTTATCTCTCCCGTAATTATATTTGTCTCTAAATCAAAGCACTAAAACCATGAACTTAAACGAAAAATGCTACCGAATTAATAAGATGGTGGAGCTAATAGAGCTCGAAGTAACGGGTAATGCATTAGAATTTGCCGAAAAACTGGGTATTTCACGCAGTCAATTGTTTGTCGAGATTGATAAAATATGAATAAAGACAACATATATCCGAATATAAATCAATCTATTTATCTATTTGCATTTTTAATATCTGCATTTCTAATATATTTTTTAGTAGTTTTTGGTTTGCCAAAGTTATTGATGCTTGAGCCTCCATCTGTTTATTTTGAAATAGCAACCAGATTAGCAATGTTTATACCTTTCCCATTTATTATATATGGACAAAATAGGGCTAACATAAATGTGTGGAAAATGATACAACTAAAAAATGTTTCATGTAACGATTATGTTTTGTTGGCATTAATTGCAATATGCATTGCAATTATTATTCATCCTTTGGCTAATCCATTTAATTTTCTAAAATCAATACGTTCAGGATATATACCAATTCCCTCAATACATAAACCAATTTTTAATGCAAAATTCGTTATAGATTTTATAGGATTAGTTCTAATTACTCCAGTATTGGAAGAAGCTTTTTTAAGGGGATTAATATTAAATCAATTTTTGAAAAGATATAATGTGTGGCTTTCTCTATTTATTACTAGCATGTACTTTGCGCTCGCTCATATTAATTTGACGCATTTTGAATATTATTTTGTGTGGGGAATTCTTTTAGGTTTTATTTATTACAAAACAAATTCATTATTTTTTTGTATAATCCTTCATCTTATTCTGAATTTATTAAGTTTAATGAACCATTCGATCCCTATCAAAATTACTAATAGTACAATAATAATAAGTACGATTATTTACATAGTGGCTTTAACCCTGTTGTTTTTGTCAATAACCAAATTAAGCAAGTTCAAAAATGAATAATAGTACAATTTATTGGTTTAGTATTGTGATGGTAAGTCAAGGTAAAGCCCATTTCGATGAAAAACTTGCGTGACAGAAGTTACATAACATGCGAAGCTGTTTTATTTATAAAGTAAAAACAATATCGTTGAGTATATGAATCCCCTTTATTGAGGGAAAGGAGGGGTGCAAAAGTCCGCCGACCAACCACTTTTCGCGAACCGGAAGGCCAACGGGCAAAAGCCAGCCAAAAAATTTGGCAGGCACAAAATTAATTTATATTAACGTTTAAAAATCGGTATACTCTATAATGCCATATCACCCCGCCTTGGAACAAGTGCCGGTGCATACTTGTTTTTTACGGTTTAAATCCTACGATCAAGTGTAGATTGGGTTGTTTGCGAAAGCAAAAATCACATCGGTAGCCTGGTTTGCGATGGAGGGGGAGATGGGATTAACTACAAATACTAACCGCAACTGTTAAATTAACTATGATTTTCAATATCCAGGGAAAAATGATTGATTATTTCGGTGTAATTGTTAGACAGTCAATTATATTAACAAATAATGTTTGGCATTTAGAAATATCAATTAATTACAGGATAAAAAGCAGCTTGCTTAATGTATTTAGCTTCTGAAAGATTTAATAACAGTTACTATTTGAATTCCCATAAATTAGGTTTCTCATTTATTTTACTGTATTATAGGTAATCAGATTCATCTGTACATGCTCGTTTCATCTCTCGCCTAAGCAAAAATCAGAAAATACGAAAGGAAGAAAAATATTTTGTAACTTATAATGATGTTTTCTTTCTAAAAAATAACAAAGGTTCT
Organism: Prolixibacteraceae bacterium; assembly: GCA_007116765.1. Taxonomy (GTDB): domain Bacteria; phylum Bacteroidota; class Bacteroidia; order Bacteroidales; family Prolixibacteraceae; genus Roseimarinus. The sequence continues at coordinate 20,351 of SKHV01000155.1, forward strand.
ATATCGTTTAACGCTATAGTAATTGACTTTTTCAAATTAATTGATATCGTCTGTTGAGAGATTAAACCATGGAATTATTGCGTACTATAAACCAAAGTGGCATACATTTGTTAGAGTTTGTATAAAAGATAATTGGCATATAAAAAACATATTGATACTTCAGCAACATATATTTGAAAAATTGAAAATATGCGTCTCGATCCTTTAACACTATCGTTTGCCTTGGCACTGATTTATCTCGTTGCTGCTTTCATTTTGTTGTTGATGAGCAGGCACATAAAAGTATTCTCAGGTATAATTCATTGGGGTATTGGTGCATTATTAGTCTCAATGGGTTTTTTCTTCTTTTTTTTAAGGCAAATGAATCAGTTTGAAATGTTTTTTATTATTCTAACTAATATTTTTCAGCTAATAGGTTTTATTTTTTTATACGAAGGAACATATCGATTTTTTGTTAATAAAAAACGCTCACCTGTTTTTTTTATTCTGGCAGTTGTGTTCATTCCTTTAATTTTTTATTTTACAATTGTTCGCGACAGTCTGGAGATGAGAGTGTTGATATTTTCTATCTTCTATTCAGCTTTTTATGCTTTAATAGCTATGTTATTCTTTAAAGCAAAAATGTATCAGGGGCGCAATGCTGTAATATTTATAGGCTCGTCCATGGCTTTTATGTCGGGTATACTTTTATTGCGCTTTTTTATTGTGTTGTTTACCGGTATGAATTTGACATTCGAATCAGGCAACCTCATAAACTCGGCAATCTTTATATTTGGCATTGTAGTTACTCTGTTTTTTGCATATGGTCTTGCATTGCTTGTGAGCCAGCGTTTGAATGAAAAACTTACCGGCTCAATGAATCGTTTTAAAATAATATTTGATACCATACCCGACCCAATTACTATCACTGATAAAGAAACCGGGAAAATTATTGATGTAAACAAGGGATTTGTAAGTGTGTTCGGATATCAACCCGATGAAGTGATAGGAGAAATTTCATTGGAAATTGAATATTGGAAGGACGAACATCAACACCGTAAATTTATCAGGGAAATAGAAAAAAGAGGGTATTGCAATAACTTTGAAACAACATTTCAGAATAAACAAAAAGAAGAAATAATAGCACTATTCTCTGGTGTGGTGTTTAAAAACGAAGGACGAGATTTTTTACTGAGCGTCGCCCATGTGATTACCGATACACGTATGGCCGAAGCGGAGGCACTGGTGTTAAAAAGTGCAGTGGAACAAAGCCCTGCGTCCATTGTAATAACTGATCAGAAAGGCTTAATTAAGTATGTGAATCCGTGTTTTACTCAAGTTACAGGTTATTCGTTAAGTGAAGTGTTTGGCAAAAATCCACGTATACTGAAATCGGGCAGCATGTCAAAATTATTTTATGCTGAAATGTGGAAAACTATTCTTGCCGGGAATGAATGGCATGGCGAGTTTGAAAACCGTAAAAAGAATGGTGAAATCTACTGGGAAAGTGCATCAGTAACAGGAATTAAAAACGATATTGGTGAAATTACTCATTTTATAGCTGTTAAAGAAGATATTACACAGCGAAAAATATTTAACGAAGAACTAAGGATTAAGAATCAGCAATTGAACGATCTTAATGCCCAGAAAGATCGCATGTTTTCAATTATATCACACGATTTGCGAGGACCATTCAACGGCCTGCTCGGGCTCACCAACTTAATAAGCGAAGATGCTCAGAGCATGTCGAAAGAAGAAATTGTAGAGATTATTGGTGCCATTCGCAAATCGGCTTTCAATGTTTTCGATTTATTGAATAACCTACTCGATTGGTCGCGCAATCAACAGGGACTAATTCCGTTTAGGCCTGAAAAAATGAAAGTAAGCGAAATGTTAGCCGATTGTTTTGAAAGTGTCGAAGGGGTAGCAAAAAATAAAGATATAAAACTAAAATTTTCGACCGAAGATGGTATCTTATGTCGTGGCGATGAAAACATGCTCAAAACTGTAATACGTAACTTGATTACCAATGCACTAAAGTTCACTCCGCGTGGGGGTGTAGTGTTGCTTAATGTAACTG
>SKHV01000446.1 GCA_007116765.1 Prolixibacteraceae bacterium
ATATCGACAAGGCTTCGTCGCCGTAGTATTTTTTTATTTTGCAGCCTCCCACCACATCCACGTCGAAAATTACATTGTTCCCCCTATTGCGAATACGTTCCACTTCGCTTTTTAGTGTGCCGTAAAATCCTCCTGGGTAAACCTCTTCCCATTCGAGAAATTCGTCGGCTTCAATTTTTTCCCTGAATTCATCAGAGCTTAGAAAGTAATAGTCTTTTCCATGAGTTTCATTGTGGCGTGGTGGTCTGCTTGTGGCCGACACTGAAAATTCAAGGTTTAGGTTTCTGTTGAGCAGATACCTGACAATAGTTGTTTTTCCAGCACCCGACGGAGCAGAAAATATAATGAGCTTTCCCTTCATTTTTGCTATAAAATATTAAGTGCTTGTTCTTTAATTCGTTCTAGTGCATCTTTCATTCCAATAACCAGCTTTTGCATTTCGGCATGGTTTGCTTTTGAACCCAGTGTATTGATTTCGCGACCTATTTCCTGCGAAATAAAGGCTAGTTTTTTACCGGGTGCATCTTCTTTTAAAGTTTCAAGAAAATAAGTGCAGTGGTTTTCCAGACGTACTTTTTCTTCGTTAATGTCGAGTTTTTCTAGATAGTAAATTAATTCCTGCTCAAAACGGTTTTGGTCGTTTTGGATGTTGTTTTCCAAAGTTTTCAAAGCCTCGGTAAGCCTGTTTTTTACTACTTCAATTCGTTCGTGTTCGAAAGGCAAAACTCCTTCTTTCAAATTTATAATGCTTTCAATTTGCACAATAATATCTTTCTCCATGGCCGTGCCTTCCTGTATCCTGAAGGTGTTCACACTGTCAATGGCACTTGCAATGCAACCCAAAATGGTAAGCCACTCTTGTTCGTCGAGTTCTTCGTATTCAATTTTAACGGCATCGGGCAGGCGCAAAACCGATTGTATAGCAAGTTCTGAAATTTCCATGCCTAAATCGTCGTACACACTTTTTAGTTGTTTGATGTAGTTTTTTACAACAGGTCGGTTAATTGTGGCATTTGTTTCTTCGCCAAGCTGGTCAAAATACATTATGAAATCAACCTTTCCACGTACAAGCTTTTCAGCTAACATCTTCCTTATTTCAATGTCTTTCGACTTGTATAGGTTTGGCAGTCGAGTGTTGATGTCGAGTTGTTTACTGTTAAGCGATTTTATTTCAACTGTAATTTTTTTGGTAGGAAGCTCGCATACTGCTTTTCCGTAACCGGTCATCGATTTAATCATGTATTTCAATTTTGGCTACTAAAATAAGCTTTTTTGGCTTTTTATTCACTATAAAAAAGAATAGATGCGTAAGCCACTACTTTTTCCGAAGCTTGAACTTCTCCTGAATTTCCATATCGAAGCAGGGTAGTGCGTGGCTTTTCACTACAAAGAGTTGCATATTTTGCCAGAACCATGCAGGGACCATAGCCACAAGCCGATATGAAATGCTTTTTCACTTTAGATGCGATTCCCTTGGAGTCGAGATTCAGAATTTGTTCAATGAGTATTTCATCCTTGAATTTACTTATTTTGGCGCTTTCGTAATGCGAAAAATCGCTTGAGGCAAGAACGATTATTTTTTTGTTGCTAACTTGTGCAGCCTTGAAAATTTTTGTGGCAAGCTGCCGGGCGCTTTCTTCGTTCTGAATATTCATTGTTACAACGACAATTTTAAATGGATTTTCAATAAAGTATTGCAGAAAAGGAATTTGCACTTCGGCAGAGTGCTCGTATATGTGCGCAGCTTCGTAGGCTTCGATTTGGAGTAGCTGAGCAAATTCTTTGTCGCAGTGTACTTCTCCCATGGGGGTTTCCCATGTACTAGCATTACTCAGGTTGAAATTGCCTTTGCCTAAACCGGTGTGATTGGGATTGACAATAACAACTGTATCAATGTGTTGCCGGCTGTTTTTAAGTTGTTGATAAAAATGTACCGCCTCATAGCCTGAATATACATAACCGGCGTGCGGAACAACACCACCAATTATTCCGGAAAAGCTTTCCTGAGTACTCATTTTATTTTCTTCGGCTTTCAATAGTCGTTGAATCAATTTTTCGATATCGGCTTTGTTGCCCGGATAAAATTTGCCTGCAAATGCCGCCTTTCTTGCATTTTCATCCATAGTTATATGTGTTTAATAACCTTTGTACTGCATTTCTTGCAATTTCCGTTCATGTCAAGTCCCTTAAATATAATATGATAATACGTGCGCTCAATCAGTAAATTATTGCACTCAGGACAATAGGTATTGCTATGAAGTTCGGTTGCCATGTTGCCCAGGTAAACATGATTGAGGTGCGAACGAGCTATGTCGTATAAATCGAAAAGCATTTCGGGGGGAGTAGGGTATTGATCTAGTTCATGACGCGGAAAGTAACGGCTAAGATGCAACACGGTGTCTTTCCCTGTTTCGTCGGCAATCCACTTGCACATGGCTTCAAACTCATATTCGTCGCTGTTTGCCTGAGGAATTATAAGATTGGTCAATTCGAGGTGTTTTCCCGATTTTGCAATCCGTTTAATGGTTTTTAGCACCGGTTTTAGCGATGCTTTTGAATAGCGTTTATAGAAATCATCGCTAAAACTTTTCAAGTCAATGTTGAAAGCATCAATATATTCGAGTAACATGTGTAACGGGTCACGATTTATGTAACCGTTGCTAATCATGGCAGTATGCTTGTTTTCCATTTTTACCAATCGGGCAGTGTCCATTATGAACTCGTAGTTTACCACTGGTTCGTTGTAGGTAAAAGCAATGCCCGTGTTGTTTGCTGTTTGGAGTACGGCTTGGCCTATGTCGTGAGGGCTTGAATTACTGATGATGCTTGGTTTTCTGTATTTACATTGCGATAAATGGTGGTTTTGGCAAAAGCTGCAGTGCATGTTACAACCAATAGTGCCTATCGAAAGAATCGAGCTTCCGGGATAAAAATGATAAAGCGGTTTCTTTTCAATGGGGTCGGTATTTTGTGCCGAAAGTCGTCCAAAAACTTCCGATGACAGTACTCCGTCTCGGTTTCGGCGTGCATGGCAATCGCCAAATTTACCTTCGCTTATAATGCATTTTCGGGGACATAGTGTACATTGAACTTCATGATTCTCTAGTTTGATGTAAAAAGATGCTTCGTGCATATTGTTTGGTTTTTTTGTACAAGTTATCTTTCTGTTTCAATTTTTGCAAGCAAAGCACATTTTTATTTCATGATTAGCTTTTTTGCCGTGTTTTTTTACCATTTTTGAAGAATAATGAACGAATTAGAAGCCATATTGCAAAAAGAAATTTTGACTCGCGACGATTTGACCCGCTTGTTAAAATCTGAAGGTGTTGATCGTGAAATGCTTTTCAGAAAAGCCAACGAGATAAAACTCGCACATGTAGGGAAAAAGGTTTATTTCAGGGGGCTGATTGAATTTTCGAATATTTGCTCAAAAGATTGCTATTACTGCGGAATAAGAAACAGTAACAAGCAGGTGAAACGCTATAATTTAAGCGATGAAGAGATTTTGAAAGCCGCTCGGTTTGCTTATGATAATAATTACGGCTCGTTGGTTTTGCAGTCGGGTGAAATAGAATCTGAGGCTTTTGCAAACCGAATTGAAGATTTATTAAAAGAAATAAAAGCACTTAGTGCTGATAAATTGGGCATAACCTTGTCGCTTGGTGAACAAAGTGAAGAGGTTTACCGGCGTTGGTTCAAGGCAGGTGCGCACCGCTATTTGTTGCGTATCGAAACGTCAAACAGCAGTTTATACCAAAAAATACACCCCGACAATCATTACTTTGAATCACGATTGAAATCGTTAAGAAGTTTGCAGGAGATTGGTTATCAGACTGGAACTGGTGTAATGATTGGACTTCCATTTCAAACTGTAGAGCATTTGGCCGACGATCTGCTTTTTATGCAAAAATTCAATGTAGATATGGTGGGAATGGGGCCGTATATTGAACATTCCGATACACCGCTTTTCAAATACCAAAGTGAGTTGTGGGATATAAACAAGCGTTTCGATATGGCTTTGAAAATGATTGCCGTGCTCAGAATTTTGATGAAAGATATAAACATAGCGGCCGCAACTGCTTTACAGGCGATTGACCCCATGGGGCGCGAAAAGGCCGTGCGTATTGGAGCCAATGTAATTATGCCTAATATTACACCGGGAAGCTACAGGAATAATTATGCATTGTATCAAAATAAACCCTGTGTTGACGAAGAGCCTGAACAGTGTATGGGCTGTTTGGATGCCCGTCTTGCAATAGCCGATAGCGAAATTGGATATGGAGAATGGGGCGATTCAAAACATTTTTATAAGAGAACGAATTCTCAGCTAAAATAAAAGTACATGAACAAAGAAGTCTTTGTTGTTCAGAATGAAGTTATTGTACCTAAAAGTGAATTGTTTGAACCCCTGAAAAATGTTTCAGTAGTTTACGAGGTGCTTCGGATTATTGACCGCGTTCCGCTGTTTTTCAATGAGCACTTTGACCGAATGGCTAATTCGTGCAGAACTATTGGATTTAATTTTGCTTACAATTCGAATCAATTACTTTCCTTGTTGTTTGATTTGACTGAGAAAAACAATGTGAGTGAAGGTAACATCATGCTTAAAGTTTTTTTTGATGGCAACATTCAGTATTTTTCTGCTCAATTTATAGCTCATGCATACCCCGATATAAAATGCTATGCGAACGGGGTAGAAGTTGGTCTTTTATATGCCAGTAGAATAAACCCCGAAGCCAAAGTGGTTCAATCTGCAATTCGCGATAAAGCAAATATGCAAATAACTGAAACGGGTGTTTATGAAGTATTACTGGTGAATGAAAACAACGAAATCACCGAAGGAAGTCGTTCAAACTTATTTTTTGTGAAAAATGGCGAGTTGTTTACCTCACCGCTAAACAATGTATTAAAGGGCATTACCCTTAGTAAAGTAATCGATTTAGCGAAACAAATAAATATTTTTATCCATTATAAGCTATTCAATGCTACTGATATGGTAAAGTTCGATTCTGCATTTCTTACCGGCACATCGCCAAGAATACTTCCTATATCGAAAGCAGGAAATATTTGTTTTGATGTAGAAAATACGATGATGAGGCAGCTTATGCTTGAGTACAATAAGTTAATTGCACTAAACATAGAACAAACAAAAAAGCTGTTTAAAAAGTAATTGGATTTTTTGTAATGATAACTACCATTTACAAAACCTATACTTTTTAAACAGCCCTCTAGAAATCTGATTATTCGTCTATCTGAACATCCGAGAATCTGAATATCCTGCTATCTATCTTAACGGATGTGTTTTCAATATTTCAGATGAATTTTTCAGTATGTCAATATATTGAGCACGTTGATATGCAAACTCATCGTTAATGTTTTCTTTTGAAAGCTTTCCTTTGAAATCATTGATTGAGGCGTATTCTTTTTTGTCCATCCATTTTTCAATACCTTCGAGAATTGTTGATGCATAATCAATCCCATTCTCATAAAAAGCGCTTACTACCTGAACGGCATCGGCTCCGGCAAGTAACATTTTTACTGCATCGTCGGGAGTTTTTATGCCTCGGTTGGCTATAAGTGTGCTTTCAACTTTATTATACAGTAATCCAAGGTAACGCAAAGTAACCTGATAGTCACCCTTGCGGGTTGTTTCCCACGGAAAATAAAAACTTTCGTTTTCGATGTCGATTTCGGGTTGGAAAAACCGGTTAAAAACCACAATGCCATCGGCACCGGCTTTGCTGAGTTTTGAAATAAAATTCAGTGGGTTGGTATAAAATGAACTCAGCTTAACGCTCACCGGTATCTTTAGCGCTTGCTTTACTTCTTTTAAAACGTTGATCTGATGGTCTTCAATCATTTTTGCACTGGCTTCATCTGAAACTGGTACCCTGTAGAAATTTATTTCAAGTGCATCGATCCCGGTTTCTTCAAGCAGTTGGGCATATTCAACCCATGTTGGATTGTAAATGGCATTCAAACTGCCAATTACTGGAATTGAAATACTCTCTTTAAGCTTTTTCAGACCAAGCAAATGCTCTTTGGGACCGGCATGTTCAATTTTTGGAAATATATTTTCCATTTCGGCTCCCCTGAAATCGTACTCGTGCAAGTCTTCATCAAGTTGTAATGATTCAAGCTGAACCTGTTCTTCAAAGAGCGATTTGTAAACTACCGCAGATACACCGGCGGCTTCGGCTTTTTTTATTTGTTCAATATCGGTTACCATGTTAGAGGCTCCCAGTACCAAGGGGTTTTTGAGTTTAAGCCCCATGTAATTTGTAGTTAGATTTGCCATATTCGGATAAATTTGTTTTGTTCTAATTATCTAAACAAATATTAAACAATAATGTTTTGAATTTTTTAGTTAAAGTGTAGTGCTAATTGCTGAGAACGTAATTGCTCAAACTGCTTTTTAAAGATAGCAAAGGGACACAATGAAGGTGAGATTGAAATCACTTAAAATCGTTTTGACTATGAAACAAACGAAAAGTATTTTGTAAAATGAGAAAAAAGGAAATTTTTGGCTAAATTTGCGCTTTGATTAATATAAGAACAATGACTATAATTGATAAAGTAAGAGATCAAACAAGATGTAAACCTAAATTTATGAAAAAAATAGTATGCAGTATATTTATTGTTGTTTGTCTGTTGTTTAGTTCATCGTTATATGCGGAGACTAATACATTGACTGATAGCGAAAACCCATATAAGATTGATTATCCCGACACATTAAATAAAACAGGATTATGGTTGGTTTCAGGTGCACATGTGGGGCTTTATGCCGGAATTCTTTGGTATTTGAATGATATTTGGTATAAAGATCGTCCAAGTGTACCGTTTCATTTTTACAACGACAATGCCGGTTACCTTCAAATAGACAAGTTTGGTCATGCCGCTACTGCATATCACGAAAGCCGAATAAGCTACTACAGTTTTCGTAAAGTAGGAATGTCAAAAAATAAGGCACTTATTTTTGGGGGGTCAATGGGTTTTTTGATGCAGTTGCCCATAGAGATTTTCGACGGTCTGAACGAAGGTTGGGGCTTTTCGTGGGGCGATGTAGCTGCCAATACCTTTGGCAGCGCCTTAATGGTTGGGCAGGAATATTTCTTCGACGAACAGATCGTTACCATGAAATTCTCGTACTGGCCTACCGTGTATGCCGATATGGCCAACGGTTATTTAGGCAACACACCGCTTGAAGGACTATCGGACGATTACAATGGGCATACTTATTGGTTCTCGGGAAATATTAACCGCATGACCAATCAGTCGTTTTTGCCCGACTGGCTCAACGTGGCAGTTGGCTACAGTGCAGGAGGTATGTTTGGCGAATTTGAAAATATTACACAATACCGGGGAGTTTCAATCCCTGAAACTCAACGATACAGGCAGTTCCTTCTTTCGCTCGATGTCGACTGGACCAGAATACCCACCAACTCAAAGTTTATGGAAATTATATTTCAAGGTTTGAACATCATAAAAGTACCATTCCCTACTATTCAGTTTAACACCAAAGGCGAAATTCACGGACATTGGTTATATTATTAGTATTATGAAGTATTTTGTTTTATTTGCACTATTTTTATTTACGACTCTTATTTTATTTTCGCAAAAAACTGAATTCGTTTTTGCACAGAGCACGAATACTTTAAAACCATTTTTATCGGAAATCAGAAGTCCGATAGTAAAAATTGAACATGGTTTTTTGAATAAGCTCGATGGTAATTATTTCGTGACAGAGTATAATCACAAACCTTTTGTGGAGTCAAATATTGGTGTGAGTATTCCAATTTTAAATTATTACGATTATTCAAAGAAACTAAAAGTTATTTCGTCGGGCTATGTGGGTATGAATGTTTTGGTCGATTTGTACGGCCCGCCTACCGCAGCAGTAATCAATACCGACTATTTTATGGGATTCAGAACAGGATTACTGAAGTATACCGAACATGAGTTTGTTCGGAATTTGGGTGTAAGCTTAATTCCTCTTTTTCATGAAAGCACACACCTAGGCGATGAATATTCGTTGCACGGTTATCAGAAAGTGCCCGATTTTAAACGAATTAATCTTTCGCACGAGTCTTGGGAGCTTGCTTTTGTGTTGAACGACCCAGATACCATCCAGTCCAATCTCTTGTCGTTAAAAACAGGAATACAAGGCTTATGGAATGTTGCTGATGGTTATTATTTTGCCGATTCGCTTGAAGTAAAAGGTGCAGAGATACCAGACAGTGAAAATAATCTGGAATTCTTTTTTAACCTGAATTGGCAACGCACAAGTGGGTTTTTGTGTTCCAATAAATGGAAAAATATTTTGACTGTTGAAGCAAGAAACAGAACGCGCTTTAGTTACGATGTAAATATTCAGGAACAACGAACATGGAATTTCAACGTATATTTCGGATGGTTATATACTAATACCAAAAGTGAGCGAAAACCCGGTTTGTTTTTCAGGTATTACAATGGGATAATTCCACACGGTCAACTCCGCAATACCGATGAATTCCACTTTGTTGGATTAAGTATCGTTTATTATTGAATCAATTTTAAGGAATTGCAACTTACCAGCTTTTCGATAGGCTAAGCATTACACCTGTGCGTTTTTCGTAAAGTTGGCCATAATCAGCTGCTGTCGAAATTGAAATAGTAAATGGTAGTTTTTCGGGGCTATAATCAACGCTTAGTAGGGTAGTGATTTGCATTTTATCTTCTTCGTAGGGATTGTTATAAGTGCCTAAGTTTCTTGATTGGGTAAACTTTCCGTTCCACTGTAAGTTTTCTGTCAGTTGTCCCATAACTGCAACATGATGCATAGCTATGCGGTTGTTTTGAATTGCTTGTCGGGTTTCGTGTGGTACTACCGGCGAAAATAGTGGAGAAGCCATTGAGTATCCGCGATAGGTGAAACCGGTGCGGTAGTAGCCGTGGTTAAAGTAGTTATCGCGGCCACGCATTACTCCGTATTGGTGAATGTGTCCACTTTGATGTATGGTGTACATATACTCATATAGCACTTTGCTAACAATTCCATTCTTTTTTGTATCGAAATATATTCCATATAAATTATCTATCCAGTTGTCGAGCTCCATGCCCGATTTATCTTCAAACGGATGGCTGAGATATATTGAAACTTCGCCAAAATTGTTTAAAGGGAAGTCAACTTGAATATGATAACTGCCCAAATGATCTCCTGCCACATTCAGTTGATCTGTTCTGGGGAAATTGTCGGTTCCTTGTTTTCCAAGTATATAAGTAATATAATCGTTAAAGCTGCTAGGGAGCTCACCATATTGGGGTGAAATTCCTCCCCATTTCACGTAATGATTCATTCCAACAGAAACATGCACGCTCCCCGAAATAATGGCTTTTAGAAACAATGATTTGTGGTGCAAACGGGTATCTTTTACCACTCGTTCGTCATTCAATATGCCTTCATCGTATTCGGCTTTAAAACGAAACCAGTCTTTCCAGAAAAGGAAAGGTATATATTCGTCAGTTGCCAACCTTATGCGCGGATAGGGACGGTTGTTATTGCTGCGGTCAATATGTCCGTTTGTAGAAGAAAGGTGGTGAAAATATTCGGGTTCCTTAAATAGTCCGGCTTCGAGTTTCCAGTTCCACAGAGTGAATTTAGTATAAAGTTCATTGAAGTGAGCACCAAATTCGTTTCCATAGCTTGAAACTAAATTAGTGCCAAGCTCAATTGAAAGCGGGGAATAGAAAACGTTTTCAAAACCATATTTTCCCTGAACCGATAAGAGTTGGGCTGAGCTTGTGTTAAGAGGATACTTGCCGTTTTGATTATGAACAAACCAGAATGGCAAATTTTCACCACTTGAAAAAAGACTTTCGTATGAGATTTTTAAACGATCGTTTGCTGACAGGTACGAATGAAAAGCAATGATTAGAAGCAAAAAAATAAAAATTTTCCTCATAATGTGTAATGGTCATAATGCCTTTTGGTAAACTGCATTCACTAAGTAGCGTGGTAAAAATAAATTTTGGAATTCATCGTTTGGATTTATTTTTCTCGAATATAGGATCACTAACTCAAGCAAGGTAGATATTAAAATTGTAAACGATAAAATGACAACTGTGAGTTGAATTACATTGAGATAAGTACTGAGGACTAAAGTACCTATTATTATTAATGAATTGACCAGAAATATTGTGGTTGTGGCTTGCAAATGGTTCATGCCAAAAGCAAGCAGGCGGTGATGAATATGGTTTTTATCGGGTTTAAACGGAGATTTTTTAATCACAAAAACTCTTAATACAAAAACTCTTAATACATCGAATAACGGATAAGCCAATACACCAATTAATACTGCAGGGGCTGAACTTATCGCAAAATCGCCTGTATGTATTGCTGTTACTTGGTTGAATTTTGCAGCTAAAATGAAAATTATTGCACCAAGAATTAACGATCCGGTATCGCCCATGAATATTTTATTGCGATTGCCAAATACATTGAAAATGAAAAATGCCAGACAACTGCCTGCCAGCGAGAATGAGATTAGTGCATAATCAAATTGTTCTACTAGCGCGAACCAAATGCCTAATATGCTTGAAATTTGAATAGCAAGAGCCGAAGCTAATCCGTCGATGCCATCAATTAGGTTCATGCTGTTTATGATTACAATGCCAATAAAAACTGTAAGTATGATTCCGGGTATTGGGGGAATTTGGTTTATTCCCATAAAACCATGAAAATTATTGAAGTTGAGATTCGCGAAAAGTGCAATGATTAAAATTGATGCGGTAAGTGCCACAAGTTTAGTGCGGGGAGAAATTGTAACCAAGTCGTCTTTTATTCCGGCAAAAAAGATAATCAATAAGGCAGCAAAAATATATTTAATTTCAAAAAATGAAAAACCATCGCCAGCGATTGTAGTACCCAATATAAAACCAATAAATATTGCAATGCCCCCAAGTGTAGGAACCACTTTAATATTCACTCTTCGTGAATTTGGACTGTCGAATAAATTTTTGGCTATTGCAATTCTTACAATTTGGGGTATACTGAATGCAGTTGAGGCAAAAGCTACTATAGCAACCAGTATAAAATATATAAGGTTTTCCATGAGTTTAGGAATGATTAAAAGTTTAACTATACAAAGCTATCATATTCAACAATAAATGTAAAGAGCTAATAGAAAAAATCTACATTTATTTAGTGAATGGTATGAATTAGTTAATAAAGGTATCTTTTTTGGTTGTAAATGTTACAAACTACTTTTTTGTTTATGTTACTGAATGTCGAAATTACTAACAGTTTTCTTGATTGATTGTTTTAACAATTTATAATTTGTTTATACAGTTGAAAAGACCATTATTCTTAATATTAAAATAGATGTTTTTGTCGATTATGGATATCATATATAAAAAACAACCCGAAGAGCTAGATTCATTAATTTCACTCTTGCGGGTTAATGGTTTCTTGTTTAGTTACTTACTGATTTTCGAAAAAATGTATTTTTCGAGCTCAACAATAAAAAATACGATTATACCTGCCGAAAGTGGGTAGAGCCAGTAGTGTAGTTCTATGGGTGCAGTATCGAAAAATCGATTCATGAATGGTACATAAACAAAAAACATTTGCAATAAAACAAGTGCACCGGCAGCAATGAATGATACTTTGTTTTTGAAAAAGCCTTTGCCAATGCTGGGTTGTTTAATGCGTCGACAATTGAAAAGATAGAACAACTGACCTGCTACAAGTGTATTTACTGCAATGGTGCGTGAAGCTGAAACATCGAGCCCATTAGCGTATAGTATTTTAAATACCAACATGGTTAAGCCGCCAATCAGGAATGAAACGAAAGTTATTCGCCAAATAAACATTTTGCCAAGTATGGGCGTGCCTTTTTTGCGTGGAGGGAGCTTCATCACGTTTTCTTCCATGGGTTCCACCGAAATGGCCAAAGCCAGGGTAATTGCCGTTACCATGTTAACCCAAAGTATTTGAGCCGGGGTAATGGGCATAACAATCCCCAATATTATTGCCGCCATTAAAACCAGGGCTTCAGCGCCGTTTGTGGGCAAAATAAAGAGCAGTGCTTTTCTGATGTTGTCGTACACGGTACGTCCTTCTTCTATCGCGTTTACAATGGTTGCAAAGTTGTCGTCGGCAAGCACCATTTCCGATGCATCCTTGGTGACCTCGGTGCCTTTAATGCCCATGGCAATTCCAATGTTTGCTTTTTTGAGTGCAGGGGCATCGTTTACCCCGTCGCCGGTCATGGCACAAAGCTTACCGTTTGCCTGCAAAGCGGTAACCAGTCGTAATTTGTGCTCGGGTGTTGTGCGGGCATAAATGTTGTAATCGTTTACGATTTCCCGGAGTTTTTCATCGCTCATTTCTTCAAGTTCCTTGCCCGATATGGCTTTTAGCCCGTCCGAAATACCCAGTTCTTTACCAATGGCACTTGCAGTTATCACGTGGTCGCCGGTAATCATTATCACATCAACCCCGGCTTCTTTGCATTCTTTAATTGCTTCTACAACCTCGGCCCGTGGCGGGTCGATAATGCCTATCAATCCAAGGAATATTTTACGTTTTTCGAGTTCTTCCTTTAGCAGTTCGTTTCGGTCGTTGTGGGTTACGCAAAAAGCTGCACCCAACATGCGTTGTCCTTTTGAGGCAATTTCTTCCATTTTTTTCTCCCAGTAGGCAATGTCGATATCCTGTTCGCCGTTTTCGCTTAATTGTTTATGGCACATATCCATTACCCGCTCGGGAGCACCGGTCATGAATACCATTCTTTTGTCGTCAACCTTATTCAGCGTGGCGAGGTATTTATGATCCGATTCAAAAGGTATTGAGTCGATACGTTCGGGTTTGAAGTCCTTCAGGCCTGCTTTGTAGCTTAGTGTAACAAGGGCACCTTCGGTTGGTGCGCCTACCAGCTCCCATTCTCCCTCGTCGCTATGCCTCACCTGTGCATTGTTGCACACCCTTATTGTTTGTAATAATTGCCAAAGCGCTTTTTCTTCCTTTAGGTTGACTGGCTTTTCGTTGTGTAGGATGTCGCCTTTTGGCTCGTAGCCTGTTCCTTCAACCGTGTAATCTTTATCGGCAGTAACAATGACTTTGGCTGTCATTTCGTTACGGGTAAGTGTGCCGGTTTTGTCGGAGCAAATCACGTTAACGGCACCCAGAGTCTCCACCGAGGGTAGTCTGCGTATAATGGCTTTTCGGCTGGCCATGCGTTGCACCCCAATGGCAAGTGTTATGGTCATAATTGCGGGTAAACCTTCGGGTATTGAGGCTACCACAATGCCAATGGCTGCAAGGAAAAGCTCATCGATGGAATAGTCGCGGAAGAAATATCCAAAGGCGAAAAACAAGCCGGTTAGCCCCAAAATGGCAAAGGAAAGCCATTTTCCGAATTTTTCAATCTGTTGGAGCAGGGGAGTGGTAATTGCTTCAACGTTCGACATCATTTCGTTTATTTTCCCCAATTCGGTAGCTGCTCCAGTAGCAATAACCACACCAGTTGCTTTTCCGTAGGTAATTACCGTGCCCGAAAATGCCATCGATAGACGGTCGCCAATTATTGCTTTTTCATCAACCGCTTCAATGCTTTTTTCAACCGATGTGGATTCGCCGGTAAGGGGCGATTCTTCAACACGGAGGTCTTTAGATTCAATCAGTCGTATGTCGGCCGGAATTTTGTCGCCCGATTTGAGCAGTACAATATCGCCCGGTACAAGTTCTTCGGCATTTATCGTTTCGTTTTGCCCGTTGCGCACCACAATGGCTTCGAGCGAAAGCATGTTGCGGATGCTATCGAGGGCTTTCTCGGCCTTGCCCTCTTGTATGTATCCGATTATTGAGTTGATCATTACAACCGCGAGTATTACCCATGTGTCGATCCAGTGATCCATGAGCGCAGTAATTACTGCAGCTGCAAGCAAAACATATATCAATACATTGTGGAACTGCGAAATAAAACGGATGAAAGCACCGCGCTTTTTACCTGCCGGCAAAACATTTTTGCCAAATTTATTTATACGTTCGTTTGCTTCATCGTTTGTGAGGCCTTTATCAATATCGGTTTCGAAATGATTCAAAACCTCTTCTCCGTTCATGGAGTGCCAGTTTTTTGCTGTTTGCTTTTCGTTTATGGCTGTCATTAGATTATTTGATTAAAATTTGATTTACTATTTATTGTTATTTCTGAAACTAGTTATAAAATGGAATAAAATTAATAATGTTTATTCGAATGGCTGTTTTTGTAACCATTATTTAAATAATTTTAGCATTTATATTCAGAAATGAATTGATTGAACATTTAGTGTAATACAAAAGTTTTAAAAAAGCATTATTCGTTGAGTGCTTAAATTTATTTACAATTATTAAAATTTATTCTATCATGAAGATTTCAATTTCTCTTTTAATGTGGTTTTTGCTTGGCATTACAACAATTTTTGCAGAAGGTGAAAAGCAAAGCGTAATGCTTACCGGAGCTTCTTTTGCTACATCGAACAACGGCTGGTTCGAGTTTGGGTGCCAAAAACTGGATGTTATTCCCTTAAACCGTGCGGTAAGCGGAGAGTCAATTGTGCATACTGCTGAGAAAATGAATGCCGGCACATTTTATTCAAGTGAAGAGTTCGAAAAAAATGATGCTTTAGTGATTATGCACGTACACGAGAAGGATGTGTTCAACGATCCGCACTCCTGGCTTCGGGAAAAATATTCCGACTATGAGTTTCCTATGGACATGGGAAATTATGTAGGGGCTTTCGATTATGTGATAAAACGCTATATTTCCGATTGCTTTAACTTGAAATACGATTCCACCTCGGTGTATTTCAACACCCCGCACGGCAAACCTGCCATTATTGTGTTGTGTACACATTGGCACGATTCGCGCGAAATATTCAATACCACAGTAAGGCAACTGGCCGAAAAATGGGGACTGCCTGTGGTTGAGTTTGATAAAAACATTGGTTTCTCGAAAAACCAGCTACACCCGGTAAGCAATAAGCAGTTCAGCTTATTATATGCATACGACACTCAGGAGCAAAACGGCGTGATGTATGGTTGGCATCCACTCAATGGCGATACATACATACAACACAAAATGGCAACAATTTTTACAAACTCAATGCAGGGTATTCTTCCCTGATGTTTGTTGTTTTCACATTATTAATGAGTTATATGTATGGTATTATCACTCATGTTTTTCGAATGAATGAAATGTATTTTGTTTTGTATGCTTGCAAATTTTTCAGTAGGTTTGAGATAATTGTTTAATCATTAAATATATGTTGCGATGAAATTAAATCCATTTGTATTAGTATTCAGTCTCTTTATGGTTTTGTCCTCTATGGAGGTGTTCTCACAGCAACGTCAAATTACAGGCCAGGTTACCGTTTTCGATAGTATTCCTGTTATTGGTGCAAATGTGCAGCTTCGAAGTAACGATTCGTTGTTCAAAACCGATGAAAATGGTTTTTTCCAAATCGAATCTTCCGGTAGGGATCGAATAACAGTTACTGCAAATGGTTTCAGGCGCGAAAGAATAAGAATAAATGACGATACCGGGGAATTATCGATAAATCTTAAGTTGAAATCAAGCCCCGGGAATATTGATGCTGTTTACGAGTATGGACATGTTGAGGACCGTGACAGGCTTTTCGCTGCCTCTTCGTTAAGCGCTAATGATGAAGATTTTTCCTCATACATCAGTATGCTTGATTTAATTGAAGGACGGTTTCCGGGAATTGATGTTTATGGTGGAAGAATTGTTATTCGTGGAGTTAGTTCTGTTGGAGGAAACACCGAACCGCTGATTGTTGTTGATGGAGTTGAGGTGACCTATCAATATTTTACAATGATTACCCCCAACGATGTTAAAAGCATTAATATAATTAAGGATGGAGCCACTGCCATGTATGGCTCCCGCGGCGGAAATGGTGTAGTTGTTGTTAAAACTAGAGGAGCTTCAAGATAAACAACTTGATTTACATTTTGCTATATATTTATTTATTGCTCTTAGGTAAAATGTCTCTTTTCCCAATCATTTGGCAAGCTTTTTATTGAAGAGGCAAATAATCTTGCATTTTTAATCACTGTTGTCAGGTGAAAAATTTTCAAAAAGTCCATTTTCTTATGCTACTGCTTAATTCCAGCAGACAGCAACTCTTATGCCCATACTTTTAGCATCTAGCCGGCTGGGCTTTTACTTTTCTCTTGAAAGAGAAGTAAACAATCCCGATGGCTAATCGCTATATTTTTCATGCGAATATTACCGTACACTAATGATTTTAATTAATTGAACCAAATCTCAATTTTGGTCTATAATTTCAATTTTGACTTGTTTTTTTGATCAATTGAAACTTGATTAAAACAATGAATTGTTGAGAGAAGGTACTTTTGATTTACTTTTAAATATTGTTTTATGAGATTTCTAATTTTATGTTTGTTTTTACCAGCCTTGTTGTGGTCGTGTTCCGTCAATGAAACAAATTCCAATAAGAAATTAGATTCTGGTATTGAAAAAAGAATTGATGCACTAATATCAAAAATGACAATTGAGGAAAAAGTGGCTCAAACCCGTATGTTTCATGCTCTCAAAGGCATTGAACTCGACGAGAACGATAAGCTTATACTTTCTGATGATGTAAAAGAGCGGTTAAAGTATGGAATTGCGGGAATAAAAAATCCTGGTGAGCATTATTCACCTGAGAGATCAGCTAAATTGAACAACCAACTTCAAAAATATATTATTGAACACAATCGTTTAGGTATTCCTACTTTTTTTGTGACAGAATCATATAATGGAGTTGATGCAGAGGGGTGCACTCGTTTTGCACGACCCATAAATATGGCTTCAACTTGGAATGTGGATTTAGTAGAAAAAGCCTACGACCAGATTGGCCGAGAGGCTCGTGCCAGAGGCTTGCACCTAACCCACTCACCAGTTGCCGATATTGTTCGCGATCCGAGGTTTGGCAGAATGGGGGAGGCTTTTAGTGAAGATACCTACCTGACTTCAGAGATGGTAGTTAGAGCAGTTAGGGGAATGCAAGGCAATACAGTGGGGCTAAAAAGCACGCATATTGGTGCTGTTACTAAACATTTCGCGGGTTATGCGCAAGTTGCAGGCGGCAGAAACTTCGCCTCTGTAGAGATTTCTCCCCGTACGCTTATTGACGAAATAATGCCTCCGTTTAAAGCCGCGGTGCAACGAGCTTCAACCTTGGGAATTATGCCCTCGCATGGCGATATTAATGGCGTTGCAACCCATGCCAACAGGTGGATGCTAACCGAAGTGCTTAGAGACGAATGGGGTTTTAGAGGATATGTAATATCCGATTCGAATGATTGCCCGCGCTTGTACTATTTTATGAAAGTAGCCGAAACACCCGAAGACGCAGTATTGCTTAGTTTAAAAGCAGGAATAGATGTTGATTTATATTCTGACGATGGTTATGTTTTACTACCTGAAATGGTTAAGAAAATGCCATCGATAGAAGAGGATATCGACTTGGCCGTAAGAAGGGTTTTACGAACTAAATTTGCTTTGGGATTGTTTGATAATCCTTTTGTAGATGAAGCAGCGGTTAACCAAATTACAAGGCATGAAGATGCTATGAAGCTTGCTCATAATATTGATTTGGAATCAATTATTTTACTGAAAAACACTAATGAAACATTACCGATAGTCTCTAACAAGAAACCAAAAATTGCCTTGGTTGGTCCTGTATTGAGTAGCAATACTGTAGAATACTTTGAGGAAGTTGCCGGAGACAGGGCTGTGTTTGTCGAAGAGAAAGGTTTTTCTCTTACCGATGGCAGTAGGGGCGCTCCTAATTTGTCTGATCCTAAAGAAAACTTGAAAGGTATCAGTAAAATTCTTAATGTAGCAAAGCAGTCTGATGTGGTAGTTCTTTTTGTTGGAGGTGATGAGTTTACATCAAAAGAAGCATTTTTCAATAATGCATTAGGAGATCGTGACAATATTGACCCCGTGGGTGAACAAAACCTGCTCATGCTCGAACTTAAAAAATTAAACAAACCCGTAATTGTTGTTCTAAAACATCGCAGAACGTTATCAATTAACGTTTTTCAGGAACATGCCGATGCTATTCTTGGGTGCTGGGAATTAAGCGAGTTTGGTGATAAAGCAGTTGCTAAAATGATTTTTGGCGATGCAGTGCCTTCAGGGAAACTGACAGTTACAGTACCCCGTACTATTGGTCAGATACCATTCCACTACAGCCAAAAAGAAATAAACTACAAAAAAGGATATTTGTTTAGCGATTTGACTCCCTTGTATCCTTTTGGATACGGACTTAGCTATTCAACATTTGAATATTCTCAACTCTCATTATCCGATTCGCTATTGACCAATGAAACAGATAAAATAACAGTTCAGGTAAATGTTAAAAATACAGGAAACTATTCAGCAAAAGAAGTAGTGCAATTGTATATTAAGGATATAATAGGTTCGGTAGTAAGGCCAATGAAAGAGCTTAAAGGATTCGAAAAGATTGAATTGCAAGCGGGTGAAAGCAAAATTGTTCAATTTGAGATTAATACTGAAATGTTAGAGTTCACTACCTTGAGTATGGAACGAAAAGCTGAAGACGGAGATTTTGAAGCAATGGTAGGTGGTTCGTCGGAATCATTGCAAAAAGTAGGTTTTAAATTGCATCAATAAAAAATAACATGTAGATATATATAAGTGTTTTACATGGAATTAATTGAACATATAGCTCAGTAATTTGCAGTCTGTTTTTATCGAATCGATTATCTGAAAATTTGTTCAATATATTATCTGCTCGTAATATTAAAAAAATTGCAGTAAATACTAATGAAATCAAACATGAAATGTTCAAGTGTAAAAATTGAAATAAATGATTAAGTTGAGCTTTTATTTCAATGTTGAATCAAAAAGTTCAATTTAATGGTTTATTATTTAAATACAGGCTAATGCATATGGTTTATCATTGTATTGTTATTAATTTTTTATCATTAAATAAATAAAGCATAAGATATGAAGTCATTTCCAAACCAAAAATCTTTTTTGTTTTTGTTAGTTTTTATAATATGGGTTTGCATACAGGGATGTGATAATAAATTCGAAAAAAATCCTAAGTACAATCGCCCCGACTGGTTGGTAGGTAAAATTTATTCACAAATAGATGCCAACGATGATTTATCGCTATTTGCAAAATGTATAAGCGATGTAGGTTATGATAGTATAATAAACAAAACAGGTGCATATGCTGCATTTATTCCAAATAACGATGCGGTTAATGCCTACCTTAATGAAAAGGGTTATGCATCTATTGATGATATGCCATTTGAAGAAAAATCACGTTTAGTAAGGTTTCATCTGGTTCAGATGCCATGGACAGCCGGTCAATTACAAAGTTTATCGCGCAGAGGTTGGATAGATGAAAATGATGTTACAAACAATAAACCGTTTGCATTTAAACGCCAAACATTGTTACGTAACAGCAATAAAACATACAATATTGAAACAATAAGAGAAGGTTTAGTTATTACCGAAACAATTGTTCCTCAAAGCAATGAAACTAAAACAGTTTTTGCTAATTCACGAAAATATGCACCGATTTTTTACGATGCCTATTGGAATGTAGCAAAATTGAATCCGAACGATTATTCTTTTTATTTCGATAGAGAATTCGAGATAGGAGAGATTTATTTCGCGGGGTCTAAAATTATAAGTGAAGAAATTTTCTCAGATAATGGTTTTATTTACATAGTGGACAAAGTAGTTGAGCCGCTCATGAATGCGGAAGAATTAATGGAAAAAGGTTCTGGTAGCTACTCATATGATGAATTCAAAAATCTTATATACCAGAATTCTGAATTTATTTTTAATTCCGATGCTACATATAGTCAGGAAGGAGCATCGCAAGGGTTTGAAGTAGAAGAACTATTTGACTTGAGTTTTTCAGGAATAGATTTTGATATTCATCAGGAATTAACTTTTGACCCAAGCTCAGGTGCGGCACAAAACAATACAATGGAGAATCATTATGGAATAATTGTTCCAACAGATGATGCCATACAAAAATTTGAAGATGAGGTTTTGTCAAAAGCAATGAATATTAATTCGATAAAAGATCTGCCCGCTAATTTAAAAAGAATGCTTATAAATTCGCACATATCAAGCGAGCCTATTTATTTAAGTAATATTAATAATGGTTTTTTTAATCATGAAAACGATTTTGTTGAGCTTGATCAATCAACAATTATTCAGAAAGAATTTGGTAGTAATGCAACTTTTATTGGAGTAAATGAATTAATCATTCCCAAAGCTTTGACTAGTGTTACAGCTCCGCTTTATTTGAACTCCGATTATTTAACGTATTTAATGACACTTCAAACATCGCTTATACTTGACGCTTTAAAAGCAGATGATGTTGAGTTTTCCCTTTTTATTATGCCAGAAAGGGTATTTGTTCACGATTTATCTTTAATGCTTGAATGGACATCATGGCGCAGGGACACATATGTTCTCAGAGCTTACAATAGAAGTGAAGAGAAATGGGATATCCCTAATCGTGCAACAGTTTCTAATTTAGTTTTTAACCAGATAGGTATTGAACCTGTTATTGGTAAAGCACGAAAAGAATTTATTGAAACTATAACCCAAAGGCACATTGTATTAGATAATTCAAACAAAACCATTACCGGCGGAGTTCCTTCTTCGTTTGGCTATATGGGAGATTCTATAATAACGGTAAGTGTAGAACCATTGGCTGCTGATTATTACAACGGAAAAGTTTACGAGATAGATGGGTGGTTGAGTTTCCCAACACAAACACTTTTAACTCGCTTAGCAGGAAGATATTTTTTGGAATTGTTAAAAAAAGCAGGATTAGCTACCGACTTTCAGCTTCGGTTTGTAAATTCTACTGATCGTTATACTTTATTCTTGCCTACGAATGAAGCATTACAAGCCGCACAAGCTGACACACTGACCGGCGACAACCTGAAGCAGTTTTTACTGGGGCATATCATTAAAGATGAATTGATTTTTACAGATGGTCGCAGAAATGAAGGAGCATATAATACATTGAAAAAAAGCATAAGTGGTACAGGTTTAAGCACTTTGAATATTCAGCCTAATTTCGATGAAATTTTAATTTTCGACAGTAACTGGCAAAACAATATTTTAACAATTATTGAGCAACCTGGTAAAACCAATATATTGGCAGTAAAAACTCACAATGGAAAAACTATTACACACGCCGTAATACATGAAATTGATACCGTTATAAACATTGATAATTGAACGGACTGCTCTTTCAATTGCAAGTTAGATATATTGAAAATAAAGAGCAACTAAGAGGATTTAATTTAATATTGACAACAAGAAAATATACAATCGAAAAATGAGGAATATATTTATAATAGTACTATCTACATTCTTTATAATGAATGCTAATGCCCAAAATCATTTTTTAAGTGGTCAAGTAACCGATGAAGAAGGAATTGGGATTCCCGGCGCTACCATTGTAGAGCTTGATGAAAACGAGCGGATTATTAAAGGTGCCATTACCGACTTGGACGGTAATTATTCCATAAGCTTAATTAGCTCTGATGCAACTGTTACATTCAGTTTCATTGGTTATGTTACAGTTGTTGAGCATGTTAGTGGTAGAAGTGAGCTTGATATTCAATTAGTTTCTGAATCCAGATCTATCGACGAAGTAGTTGTAACAGCCAGTAGAGTAACCAGTGCTGTTACTAATGTTACGGAGCGAGACAGAACAGGTTCATCAGTTACTGTAGATATGTCTGAAATGCAAGGACAGAGTCTTACATCGGTTGGCGATGCATTACAGGGCTTAGTATCCGGATTAGATATCATGGGCGGCGGGTCTCCGGGTAGTGGTTCAAATATAGTAATTCGAGGGCTTGGTAGTTTGGGCGGAAGCAGACCTTTAATTGTAGTTGATGGAATTATTCAACAGGTACCGACAGACGATATAGATTTTTCTTCGGCCGATGCGGAAGACATTGGTCAATTGGTAAGTATAGCCCCCGAAGACATTAAAGAAGTAAAGGTTTTAAAAGATGCTGCTGAAACCGCAGTTTGGGGTGCGAGAGGAGCCAACGGAGTACTAGAAATAACTACACTTACAGGTAGGCGAGGTGAAACTAAGTTTGATATTAATTATAAAAGATCCTTGCAAATTGAGCCTCCCGGAATACCCTTGCTAAATGGCGATGAATACCAAAGTTTGCAACTTGAAATGTGGCATAACGCAGAGGGGGTATTCGCATTACCACCCGAAATTGCCAATGATAAAGATTGGTTTAATTATCACAACTATGCCCAAA
>SKHV01000245.1 GCA_007116765.1 Prolixibacteraceae bacterium
ATGTAATAGATGCCTACGCCAATAAATATCACAGCAACTACTCTGCGAAACCATTTTTCGAAGGTTTTCATTTTATTGTAAACCCCTCCTATTGAACCAACCGAGAACGCGATGAGCCATGCAAAAATAATTACAGGTAAACCGGTTGCAAAAGCAAAAACTACGGGCAGTAAATATCCGGCGGTAGATGAAACAGATAATGGAATTAAGCCTCCAAAGAATAGCACACCGCTGTAAGGGCAAAAGGCCAGTGCAAATACAAGCCCAAGGAGCAAAACACCCCAATAGCTGCCACTGCCGGCTTTCTTTTCGGCTTTAGCTGCTAAGCCCCCCGATGTAGAAAAGTTCAATTTGATAATACCGAGCATGAAAATCCCAATAATTATTAATAATGGGCCAATGAAAAGTTCGCCATAGGTGCTGATTAAACGCTGAATTTTATAAACACTTGCGCCCTGTTTCAGTATGGCAATAAGAATAATGCCAAGTACGGTATAACTTATAGTACGTCCTAAAGTATAAATCAAACCATTGATGAATACTTTTTTCCGGTTTTCAATGTCTTTGCTAATAAACCCGATGGCCGAAATATTGGTTGCCAAAGGGCAGGGGCTAATGGCGGTCATTAGCCCCAGCAAAAATGCAGTAAAAAGCGGGAATTGTGAATTATCAATTAATCCTTGAAGAAATTCCATTACTTTTCGAGTTCATTTAACATCGCTGTTAATTCTGCTTTGAGCTTTGCCTTGTCGTTACTGCGCATATAGGCACGAACCTGACTGCTTGCATCTACTAATTTTTCTTCGCCTCCGCTATTTTTTACCAATACTACGGTTTGCGATTTAGCATTGTATTTATCAACCAAACTTTTGTTCGAAGCATCGGCCAACAACACCTGTTTGAAAATAACAGTTTCACTGTCGAAACTTTCTTCCAAAATACTTTGAATGTCTGACTCAAGTGCATTGCAAGCCCTGGCCGGGCAACATGGTAAATTAGCTTTGAAATAAAGCAATTCAACTTTTTGAGCGTTAGCAAAAATGCCTGCTATAAGCAAGGCTGTTAAAATCAATAATTGTTTCATGTGAATTTAGTTTTTTAATTGATTAAGAATTTTTCGGTATTTTCTTTAATTGCCTGTCTGAGCAAATCGGGTTTGTTCATTACATTGTAAAAAGCCAATTCGGTAATGTCAACATGTTCTTCGCCCTTAGCAATAATTAGGCTGCTGAATGCAATTTCGTACTTATCGGCAAGTGCTGAATTCGCCCTGTCGGAAAAGTCAATTTCGTGAAATGTTACATTGTCGTTACCGGTAAAATGTTCTTTGTAGGTTTGTTGTGCAGCCTCCTGGATGGCAATGCAAGTGGCGCATCTCATCCTTCCATGGAAATAGTAAATTTTCACAGCATCATCTGCTGCGGCCTGTACTTGTGCAGTTTCACTGCCCGACTGCTTGGTTTGCTGCTTGCAGTTAAGCATTACAAAAGGCATAATCAGCAATGCAATGTAAATAAGTGCTTTTGTTTTCAAAACCATTGTTTAAAAGTGTTATTCGATTACTATTTATTGTTAAGAATTATCTCTTTTAACTCATTTACACCGGGTACTTTTCCCGAGAAAATTACTTTGCCGTTAATTACCAGACCAGGAGTACGCATAACCCCCATGTTCATTATTTCAACTATGTCGTCCACTTTAATCACCGTGGCATCTATTCCTGTTTCGGCAACTGCTTGTATTGTTGCTTTTTCAAGTGTTTTACACTTTGGACACCCCGGCCCGAGGACTTTTATTTCCATTCCTGTTGGTTTTATGTTTTGAAAATCCATATCTGAATTTATTATTTATTATTTACTATTTATTATTCAATCTTAAATATCAAAAGTCTGCCGATCAATTTGAAAATTCCCGACTAACTCACTACATGATTGGGAGCTTGCTTCGGGAAGACCAAAAAATTCTTTAACTAACCTTTGCGCTTCAGCCCAATTCTCTTTGTTGATGCAATACTTAATTTTGGGGCCTTCAATTTCGCCCTGAATCAATCCGGCATCTTTTAACTCTTTTAAGTGCTGCGAAAGGGTCGATTTTGCTATGGGTAAATCGTCGCTCAAATCGCCGCTATAGCAACAGCTTTGTTTTGAAAGCAGCTGCATTACGTATACCCTTACCGGATGCCCCAAAGCCTTGGCGTAACGTGCCATTCTACGCTGCTTATCTGTAATTATTTCTTTTATCTTCATTCGTATTTCGTAAAATTACGAACAAATATAAATGAATTATTATTTCAACCAAAGAGTTTTTTATATTTTAACATCCACTTTCGTGTTTTTCCTTTTTTTTCTTATTTCTTTGCCTGTGTACATTAATCTGGGTATTATGCGTTTAATTTCAATTATTACAGGTGCAGTTTTCATCTTGGCTTGTTCTCAAGGAACAAGGCACGAATCATTTCAGGCTATTTATCAGCCAATGGATACCATTTTGGTGAACGAAAGGCTTTCGCAATTTGCCATTGCTCAGAATACCGACATGCCCGATTTGATGGTTGAGATTGCCAAATCGTTCATGAACTTTCCATATGTTGCCAAAACCCTCGAACAAGAAAGCGATGAAAAGCTGGTGGTAAACTTGCGCGAATTCGATTGTACCACCCTTATAGAGTCTGCAATGGCAATTGGGTATGCCACAATAAACGAAAAGCCATCGTTCAATACCTACCTTGAAACATTACAGCATATTAGATACCGGCAAGGCACAAACTCGGGCTATACTAGCCGCCTTCACTATTTTACCGACTGGATTACCGACAATATTGAAAAAGGTTTTATAGCTGATGTTACGCTCCAATATGGAGGAATTGAATACCCAAATAAGTTGAATTTCATGAGCACCCACACGTATGCTTACGAGCAGTTGAAAAACGATTCGGTGTTGGTTGAAGAAATGAAAATATTAGAAAAAGAAATTTCTAATCGCACTTATTATTATATTCCTGAAAACAAAATTGCTGAAATTGAAGACAAATTAAAGCCGGGTTTAATCGTGGCTTTTACAACTTACATTGAAGGACTCGATGTAGTTCATGCCGGCATAACATACGAACAAAATGGTCAAATAAAACTACTGCACGCTTCGACCGACGAAGGTGCAGTAGTGATATCGGATAAAACTTTATCGGAATATGTGAAAGGTAACAGGCTTCAAACAGGCATAATTTTGTTACAAGCTATTTTTCAAACTAAGCATTAAAAATACCTGCCCAACAAGGGGTGTTCTACAATTATTCGCTTCAAACGAAGCAGGTCAACCACTCCTTGTTCTTTGTGAATGATATTTCCGCCGGGTTCAATAAGAATGGTATAGGGTATGGCACCTTCCCAGCCGGGGTCAATGGCTTCAATGAGTTTGTATTTGTCATCGTCGTTAAAAATGTAGTTCTGAATCGCGGCGTTTTTCTCTTCAAGAAACTTTTGCGCCCGATCTTTGCGGTTGGTACGGTCGGCCGAGATGGTTACAAACTCGAAATTACGACCGCCATAATAACGCTGTAATTCAATCAAATCGGGTAGCTCAATAACACAAGGTGCGCACCAGGTAGCCCACACATTTATCAGTCTAAGATTTTCGCTATCGTTCTTTAGCAATTCAGCTATTCCTTCAGTGTCGATCCATTCGAGAGTAACCGGTTTTTCAGCCCATTGCTGATTCACCTGATCTGCCCACGATTTAAGCCACGACCATTTAACCGAGCATCCGAATGTACGGGTAATCGGGTTAGTCACTTCTTCGCCTGCCAGAACCTGGTCAACAGCCAGTCTCAAATCTTCTGCATTGGCCGTGCCGGGATATTCCACCCCGTCGAAGCGGCCGTTGTAGCGCAATTTTCTTTCGCTGTCGAACACAAAAACATGCGGTGTGGTTACCGGGCCAAACTTCAACGAGGCTTCGTGATCGTCGCCATCGTACAAATACGGGAAGTTATAGCCTTTATGTTCGGCACGTATGCTCATGGTTTCAAAAGTGTCGTCGAGGTCGGAATAACCACATTCCTCGGGTAGCAAAGCCAATGAGCTATTGGGGTTTATTGCAATAACTTGTACCCCTTGTTTCTCATAGTCTTTGGCGAAATCGATCATTCGATCTTCGTAAGCTTGTGCCGTTGGACAGTGGTTGCAAATAAAAGCAAACACCAGTATTTTGGCATTGTCAAAATCGGTTGACGAAACCATTTTCCCATGCATATCGGGCAATTCGAATGCCGGCATTTTTTCGCCAATGGCAAGTGTTGTTACGTCACGCTTTTCAAGCACGATGGGGTTGGGTGTGAATTCGTCCGAAGATTTCTTTTCGGTTTTACAGCCGCTGAACACAACTGCAAGAACAATAATGCTGAGTAAAATTGATTGAAGTTTCATACAAATATCCATTATAGGTTAAGCAAAGTAATGTTCCTAAAAATATGAAAAAAAACGAATATGATGAAATCTTCACGAACTTGATTTATAAAGCTTCGTGTTTTGGTGTACAAGCCAAGTTTAATCAGAAATAACCAATTGACTGCCGAAAGAGGGGCTAATGGCTGCCCGCCGCAGGAGGGGCTGATGGCTGATGGCTCGACACCGGAGAATTCGTCATTCGTATTTCAATATCGTTTAGTGAACCTTTGTGTTTTAGTGCCTTTGTGGCTAAAATACCACGGCCACCAAGGTCACGAAGACTCCAAGTTCGCACAAAAAATTATTTACTAAACGACATTGATTCGTAATTCGTAATTTGCAATTCGCCATTCGCACCTGCACTGGTGCTTTTTTGTAACCCAATTTCAAAATACATATCCCATTATGGGAAATACGAATTTGTTTTTGTAGATTTGCAACATGAGAATTATTGCTTTTAAAACTCTAAGAGAGTTTTATGAAAAACCAAAGTATTCAGATTCCGAAACCTCATTGCGTGCTTGGTATCACGATGCTAAAATTGCTGGATGGAAAAATTCAAACGAGCTTAAAAAGCAATATAAAAATGCAAGCATTGTAGGAGAAGGAAGAGTGGTTTTCAATATTAAAGGCAATGATTACAGATTAGTAGTTGCGATTGATTATGAATTTCAAGTGATTTTCATACGGTTCATCGGAACTCACAAACAATATGACAACATTGATGCAAAAACGATTTGATTATGAATATCCGGCCAATAAAAACAGAGCAAGATTATAAAACTGCCATAGGCAGGATTGAGAAATTGTGGGGAGCTAAAAAAGATACTTCCGAGGGTGATGAATTAGACTTATTAGTAACATTAGTTGAATCATTCGAAATGAAACATTATCCTATTGCACCACCCGACCCGATTGATGCAATTAAATTCCGGATGGAGCAAATGGGGATGACAAAAGCCGATATGGTTGAGTATCTTGGCAGCCAGAGTAGGGTAAGTGAGATTCTTAACAGAAAAAGAAGCTTGACTTTGGGTATGATTAAATCACTTTATAAAGGATTAAAAATACCAGCAGAAATTTTATTGGCTTGAAATGGCTGTTGGCTAATAACTGCCAGCTTGATAACATCGAATCAGTAGGCTGTATTTTCTCGTTTGTGCCTCGTTATTTGTACTCTTTTAATTCATTCTTTCAAATACAAATTACTGTCGCCATAGCTTAAAAAGCGGTAGTTGTTGCTCAGGGCATGCTCATAAACCTTCTTCCAGTAGTTACCCAAAAATGCTGAAATTAAAAGCAGCAAAGTGCTTTGCGGTTGGTGGAAATTGGTCAGCATTCCATCAACAAGTCTGAACGTGTAGCCAGGCACTATAATAATTTGGGTTGCCGCGCTTAGTTGTTCCATGCCCAACTTATCCATATAACCTATAATGGCTTCGAGTGCTTCCTTTTTGCTAATATAATTCTCGTTCAAGTATGCCTCCCATTGTCCAATATGCAGCCGATAAGGGTCAAGTTCCGGGTTTTCGATTATTTTCTGTCCCAGCACATACAAACTTTCAAGGGTGCGTATCGAAGTAGTGCCCACTGCAATTAGTTGGTTTTTGTGCTGTAGTAAATCCTCAATAAAGCTTTTCGACACCAGAAAATGTTCGGTATGCATTTCGTGCCCATCGATGGTTTGACTCTTCACAGGCTGAAACGTTCCGGCACCCACATGGAGCGTAAGTTCAGAACATGTAATTCCTTTCTCGGAAAGGCTTTCGAGTACCTTGTCGGTAAAGTGCAGGCCTGCAGTTGGGGCAGCTACCGAGCCTTTTATTTTCGAAAAAACAGTTTGGTAGCGACTAAGGTCAATTTCTTCCGAATCGCGGTGTAAATAAGGCGGTATGGGAATATTTCCGGCCGCTTCGAGCACTTCGGAAAAAGTAAATGCGGGCTTGTCCCAGCTAAATTCAATAATGCGACCGTTTCCGGCTTCGCCTTTATTTTCGGCTTTGAGTTTAACTTCTTCACCATTAATATTTACAAGAAGAGTAAGCGTGCCGTGTTTCCACTTTTTCAGGTTCCCCACTATGCATTTCCAAGTGCACTTTTCGGTTTGCTGAAAATTGAGTGCATAATCTGCCGGGTTTGTGGGGTCGAGTACAAATATTTCGATACGGGCACCGGTTTCTTTTACAAAATGAAGTCTCGCGCGTATTACCTTGGTGTTGTTAAAAACCAGTTTGCATTTTTCGGGGAGTAAGTCGGGCAACTGCGTAAAAGCATGGTCGGATATTGTACCATTTTTCCAGAGCAATAATTTCGATTGGTCGCGCTCGCCAAGTGGGTACTTTGCAATGCGCGCATCGGGCAAAT
>SKHV01000293.1 GCA_007116765.1 Prolixibacteraceae bacterium
GTCTCCAGCCCTACCCCTCTAGACTTTTGACCCGCCCCTCCCATTGACAGAGAAGTATTGACTGTAAATGTGCTTTATTTTTACAGTCCTCTACCTGTTTTCCTGCTATGACAAGACTTGCACAACGCTTGTAAGTTTTGTTTATCATCAAAAATAACACTATTAAAACGATGAGGAATAATATGGTCTACATCTGTTGCATCTTCCCTAATCCCTTTAGATTTACACTCAACACATAGAGGGTTTTTTGATAGAAAAATTTTTCTTATTTTTTCCCACCTCTTATCGTATCCTCGTTGGTATGCACTACCCCTTTTTTTATCAGCCTCTTTGTTATACCTAGCACGTGTATGCTCAGGGCAGTACGTTTCTCTTGTTAGATTGTGGCAGCCCATGTAATTACATTCGCGCAGTGCTCTATCTGGCATATTGTACCCTATGTTATTGGTGTACATATAATATAATGAGTTAGATACGTATTGTTTAATATACAGAGTTATTTAATTATAGTCAATCATTTTTTAACTATAGCTAATTTAAAATAGCAGATATATTGTGCAGATCTGAATTACAGGGTCATTTATGCTTTTGGAGCCGTATTGTTTCAGGTGCTACTTTAGGGATGGTTGATTGCTGTTGGGTGCTGTTTTGTAGGATACTTGTAAGTTTGTCGATAGTGTCAAAGAGCTGTTTTTTCTCACTCTGACAGGTCTCTACTATCGTTAATAGTCGTTCAGTGAGGTCTATGCTATTGCATACAGGTGCAGGTGCGGGTGTATGGTGGGTTTCTGCTGTTTGGGGTGTATTGTTTTGGGTATTGCAAAACATCTCACCATCTCCTGTGATGAGCCAGTTTAGGTTTATTTCTGGTAGATTTTTCTTAAAACTGCTTAGAATTGTACTGCCAGGCTGTTTTCCAGCTTTTAAAATATTGCTAACATAAGCCGAACTGGTATCCATCATTTCTGCCAATTTAGCCTGATTTAGGCCCATTCTTGACATGATGAGCCTCAGCCTGCCAGCGATTCCACTCTCTACTTCTGTTTTTTTTGGCATTTTTAACCAATTTTTTTTAAATATATGTTTGACAATTTAACTTAATTTTACTATTTTAATTTAAGTTAATTTTCTTAATAACACTATTATATAATAATAAAAGGGGGCTTTATGAGTCAAATTAAACGTGGTGCAAAACCTCTACCAAAGCATAGCGATACAGCGAAGTTGTTCATCAGATTTAAATTGTGCGGTCTTAAAATGCTAGTTGTGAGCCGTCAGTTGGGCATTTCTTATGGGAGTTTGAGGTATAAACTCATGGGCCACGTTGGGTGGACTCCTGAAGAGTGGTCGGCTATCAACAAATTAGTAAATAGAGCAGAGAAGGACCACTTGAAACAATTTGATAAATAATTCACGATTTCGATTTCGAGGTAGTATGCGGATAAAAATACGAGACTGGGAAGCACACTTTGAGCGCGACAGGACAAAACAGTGGAAATCACTGCAATGGGTGCCTGTTCCTAACAAAAGGGGTTTTGGTTATAAAATAATAATGAAGCAACCTGATGGCCCTGAAATATTTGGAGTGTGGAATGCTATTATACAAGAAGCGTCTAAGGTTGACCCTAGAGGTGACCTCTCAAAATACGATGTATACCAACTTTCTATTCTGCTAGAAATATCAGAAAAAAAAATAAAGAGGGCTATAGACTTTTTATCTGATAATTTGGATTGGATAGAAGTTGTAGGTAATCTTGACAGTGATGTCAATGGTCTTGACAGTGATGTCAATGGTCTTGACGTTAACGGTAAGCGTAACAGCGAATGCTGTTCTATTCTATTTAGTTCTATTCAATTTAGTTCTATTTATGATTTATACCCGCGTAAGGTCGGAAAAACAGCTGCAATTAAAGCAATTCAAAAAGCGTTACAAAAAATTGGATACGATGAGCTGTTAGAGAAAACCCAACAGTTCGCTGAATCTGTAGCAGGTGCGGATATGCAGTATATCCCTCACCCTGCTACTTGGTTTAATCAGGAGCGGTACAATGACCCAATAAATCACCAAGTACCTTACGGTAAAATCAAAGAGTTAAACGAGTATGATGTAAAAGATAACTAAGTTTTAATTTTCTCAAGGATCTCAGAATGTTAAATGGTCGATTTGTTTTAGAGGATGAGTATAGTAATAAAAAAGCGTGCTTGGAGCGTAAATTAAACCGCAAAATAACATGGTCTGATATAATCAAAAAAGGCATTGAAGCATACGAAATGGAAGCCAGTTTCGGCCCTGAGGAGCAAGACAATGGCTGAGACTACCATACAGAGGATATTAAGGGTAAAACGAGCCACACGGGGCATCTATCGCAAAACAGGCAAATTTGGAACCTGCACTCAGTGTGCATCGTTGACACTAAACGGCCAGTGTGTTTCATGCGGCCACGCTCGTGTATGTTCCTACTGCGGATGTGTACGGCAATCAGACGGCATTTATAGTAAAGTTGCGATAAGAAAACAATCAGGTATTACTCATGGTATTTGTGTTGATTGTTTTGTGGTCGAAAAACAAAAAATTAAAAACTTACTTCCGGCATAAGGGTTTAAACAGATGATTTACAAAAAGTTTCTAGAATCTAAAATTTGTATGTCAAAAAAAAGTGGTTTTGATATACAAAAATCTGAAATAAATCAGATATTATTTCCGTTTCAACAAGATATTGTAAAATGGGGTTTGCAGGGAGGAAGGAGGGCAATTTTTGCAAGTTTTGGACTTGGTAAAACATTTATGCAAATTGAAATATTGCGAATGATCCAGAAGTACGAACAAGGGAAACAACTTATAATTGCCCCGCTTGGTGTACGCCAGGAATTTAAAAAAGATGTTGCCACTCTTGGCTTGGAAATGCAGTTTGTTAGACGCTCAGAAGAGGTGCAGGGTGAAGGCCTATATATCACCAACTATGAATCTGTGAGAGATGGAAAGTTAGATGTAAATTTGTTTAATGGAGTGTCGCTCGATGAGGCATCAGTGCTCAGATCGTTCGGTTCAAAAACATACCAAACGTTTTTAAGTATGTTTAAAGATGTAAAATACCGATTTGTTGCCACCGCCACGCCTTCACCAAATAAATATAAGGAGCTTATTCATTATGCTGGTTATCTTGGTGTAATGGACACAGGGCAGGCATTGACAAGGTTTTTTAAAAGGGATTCCACCAAAGCAAACAACCTCACTCTTTACCCTCACATGGAAAAAGAGTTCTGGTTGTGGGTTTCAAGTTGGGCGATATTTATACAAAAACCTTCTGATCTTGGCTATTCAGATGATGGCTATTTGTTGCCAAAGTTGCACATTCACACACACATGATTGAGTCAGAGGTTCGTTTGTTGTGTGATAAAGACGGACAAATGAAGCTATTTGCAAATGCGGCCTTATCCCTCAAAGATGCAAGCAAAGAGAAGAGAGATAGCATACACCTAAGAATAAACAAAATGATAGAAATTGTTAAAGAAAAACCTGAAGAGAATTTTTTATTGTGGCATGACCAAGAAAGTGAACGCTACGCAATAAAAAAAGCACTCCCCGAAACAACAGAGGTTTTTGGATCTCAAGATTTGGAGTTGAGAGAGAATAATGTTGTCAGGTTTAGCAATGGAGAAGTGAAATATTTAGCGACAAAACCGATACTTTCAGGTTCTGGTTGCAACTTTCAACGACATTGTTCAAACGCTATTTTTGTAGGGATCGGGTTTAAGTTTAATGATTTTATTCAGGCTGTCCATAGAATTTACAGGTTTCTACAAACAAAAGAATGCCACATTCACCTAATCTACACAGACACAGAGATTGAGGTTTATAGAACACTGATGCGTAAATGGGAAAACCATAAGGAGATGATTAAGAAAATGACAGATATAATAAAAAAATACGGACTTTCTCACTCTGAGATGACTGGAGAGTTAAGCAGGTCAATTGGTATAAAAAGAATCGAAGCCAGAGGCCAAAACTACATAATGGCCAATAATGATTGTGTAGAAGAGTGTAAAATTATTGATTCCGATAGTATTGATCTTATCCATACATCAATACCTTTTAGTAACCACTATGAATACACTCCATCATATAATGATTTTGGACACAATACAGATAATAAAAAATTTTTTAATCAGATGGATTTTTTAACTCCTGAGCTGTTGAGGATATTAAAACCTGGAAGAGTTGCCGCAATACATGTAAAGGATCGTGTTTTATTTGGAAATGTTACAGGGTACGGAATGTCTTCAATGGATCCCTTTCACTGTTTAACAATTGAACACTACCGCAGACATGGTTTTATTTATTTTGGTATGATCACGGTGGTAACTGATGTTGTGAGGGAGAATAACCAAACTTACAGACTTGGCTGGACAGAACAATGCAAGGATGGTTCTAAAATGGGCGTAGGTTGCCCTGAATATGTTTTGCTTTTTCGTAAACTCCCAACAGATCGGACCAGATCATACGCTGATAATCGAGTAGAAAAGAGTAAGGAAGAATATTCGCGGTCGCGTTGGCAGATAGACGCTCACGGTTTCTGGAGGAGCTCAGGAGACCGCATGCTTTCACCTGATGAGCTTTCAAAATACCCGCCGGATGTTTTATCAAGAGTGTTTAAGGAATTTACAATTTCAAATGTTTACGATTATGAGCACCATGTAAAAATTGGTGAAAAATTAGACCTAAAGGGAAATCTGCCATCTACATTTATGACACTAGCCCCAGCATCTCATAATAAAGATGTTTGGCATGATGTAAATAGAATGAGAACTTTAAATGGTGACCAAACACAGCATGGCCTTAATAATCACGTTTGCCCTCTACAATTCGACATTGTTGACCGCATAATAAACAGATTTAGCAATGAAGGTGAAATTGTGTTCGATCCATTTGGTGGACTGGGAACTGTTCCCTACAGGGCCATTCTGAAGAATCGTAAAGGTCGTGCTGTTGAGTTAAACTCTGAATATTTTAAGGACAGTTTAAAATATCTCGAAGCTGCAGAAGTTAAAGCAAACATGCCAAGTTTGTTTGATTTTGAAGAAACAGAACAAGAGTTGGCATCATGAACAGTGCAAAGCAGGAAATACTGATCTGGCAAAACAAGATAGAGGAGATTGCAAACAATTTACCAGAGGATGATGTTTGCCCTCAGTGTAATGTGCATATTTTACAAGGATTGCAAAAGGTGTGTGCTCATTGCCAAGATGATAATCATCGAGAAGCGCGCAAAAAGTACATACATGAAAATATATTTAATATCCTCAAAGAAAAAGGCGTGGGAAAACGGCATTTAGAATGTTCTTTTGATAATTTTGAGATCGGGAAAAATGAGAAAACGGTTTTATTTTTTAAGAGCATTACACGCAATCTCACAGATTCAATTTTACTCTACTCTCCTACTCCTGGCAATGGAAAAACCCATCTGGCTACGGCTACCCTACGGAGGGTATTACTATCAGGGTATGAAGATTGCCATTTTGTTCCTGCTCCAAACATATTCTTAGAGATAAAACAATCGTATGGCAGCGGGCAATCAGATTTATCAGAAAAGTGGGTAATTGATAAATATTGCGGGATAAATTTCTTAATTGTTGACGATATTGGAGCAGAGCGTGTATCTGATTGGACCATGCAAATCTGGTATATGATTGTTTCGCGCAGGGAGTCTGAAATGAGGCCAACTCTATACACGAGCAACCTCTCACTCAGTGAAATAAAAAACGTCCTTGGTGCCCGCATAGCTAGTCGATTGAGCGGTGGATATGTTTTTGAGTTGCTGGGGAATGATTACAGGTTAAACAACAGAAAACAGATTTAGTTTTTTTACACTGCTTTTAATTTAAGTTAGTATTTTTCTTGCATTGTTTGCTATAATTAGTTATTTTTTAATTAAAGTTAGTTATTCCAATTAAAGGAGCGGGGAGAATGATTAAAATAAGCACAACAAAGGACGGTCGAATTATTAAAGCCGTCGGCAAATTGCGGAAGCGCCCAAAAAGTAAGCCTTTCAAAAGTGTCAAGGAGTGTGAGCAATGACACAAAGAGAAATCATAC
Source organism: Prolixibacteraceae bacterium (assembly GCA_007116765.1). Classification (GTDB taxonomy): domain Bacteria; phylum Bacteroidota; class Bacteroidia; order Bacteroidales; family Prolixibacteraceae; genus Roseimarinus. Next base: position 6,096 of record SKHV01000293.1, read on the forward strand.
TTAACGCTGTTAATTGGGTTTGTGATTTAAAAGAGAATGGGGTTGATATTTTCTTTAATTACTCACCCCACACGAACCAGATCGACTTCCGTTATTATTTGAACGGATTTGATTTTGACAATTTAGATAATGAAAGCGTTTACAGGTATGTGTACCTTGACTGGCCAAATGCGTTTGAGAATTATTTTTTCGCAAAAAAAGAAATAGAAGAGGTCATTTTGAGTCGATCACAAATAAAGAAAGGTGAAAACCAATGCGTTTTGCACTAGACATTGAGACAATACCAAACAGGGATTTAATAGACTCACTCCCTGAGCCAGAAGTTAAGTATGGGAACACGAAAGACCCTTACAAAAGGGCAGAGATTGAAGCAAAGGCCAAAGAAGACCAAGTGGGAAAAATGGGTTTAAATCCGTTTTATGGCCGCGTGTGCTCATTCGCCACATATGGTGATTTAAATGGGTACACTGTTATTGATGAAATTTCCGACGCTGAAGAAATCAAGTTAATCAAAGAAATCCTTTCATTGCTCTGCGCATCCTCAACAGATAACGTTGAAATAGTGTCTTGGAATGGGATGGGTTTTGATATGCCATTTATATACAAAAGAGCTGCGCTTTTAAGAGTTGAGCTGCCGCCCAATTGTTACGGCCTCACTCGATGGACA
>SKHV01000231.1 GCA_007116765.1 Prolixibacteraceae bacterium
TGGAATATGAAAGACGAAAAAGCGGCCAACAGAGCGGCAATTCCGTGTATGGCCTGCCATCAAATTCACAGTCCGGGTAATGTGGCTCAATCGCCCGACTATTCCGACCCCAAAGCAATTTTTTATGATCATGAAAGGCCGGTAGCCAATGTAAGTTTTTACGACCGCAACGAGCGCATGTATTTTGCTGCCAATCAGCTTCCCAAACCGAAAATATGGCATAATGGGGAGCCTGTTCGGGTGTCAACCGATGCTACAATGCGCACTTGTGTGCAGTGCCATGCACCCAATGCATTCCATCATTCGGGCAGTGCCGACGACCGAATTCCGCGAGGGGTACACGAGGGCTTGAGTTGCAGCTCGTGCCACGAACCCCATAGTAACAATGCCCGCAACAGTTGTGCAACGTGCCATCCGGCCATGTCGAATTGCGGCCTCGATGTTGAAAAAATGAACACCAGTTTTGCTTTCCGTGAGAGCGAACACAACATTCACTTTGTAAGTTGTACCGATTGCCATACAAATTGAAAAAATTGTCAAAAATGCAAGTGTGTATTTACCCTTCTTTTCTTGCTATCAGCACAAATAAGGGGAATTGTTTATTCCCTTCGGGGCGTTCTTTGTTCATGTACAGGTGATTGCTGTAGTAATCTATTTTGAAACCATTTTTTTCAATCAAATTGATTATTTCCTGTTTGTGAAATCCAAAATATGCTACTCCTGTATTGTCGGAGTGAAATGAACCGTCTTCGTTTTCGAGGTCAATTATGCTGATGTACCCGCCCGGCTTCAGTAGTTTATTGAAGTTAGCTAAAATTGTCCCAAGCTCGTGTACATGATGCATTACCAGCATCGTCATTATTAATTCGAACTTTTTGGAAGGGAGCGGACCGTTTGAAAAATCGGCCTTGAGTGTTTCAGCGTTAAGGTGTCCGTAATACTGAATTTTGTTGTTTACCTGGTCGAGCATTCCATCCGAAGTGTCGCAAAATGTCATTGATTCGACATAATTTATGGCCTTGAAACCAAGCAGTCCGGTACCGCTGCCGTAATCAATGGCATGATGTATTTTATTAAAATCGATGTTTGCGCTGATAGTTTCCCAAACCTTATCTACCAGTTTTATTCGCTCTGGATTGTCGTCCCAGGTTTTTGCCTTTTGGTCAAATATATTATCTTTTTGCATCTTGCTTTTTATTGAAATTCAAAGATAAACAAGTTCGGTTTGTATTTGTTTGAATAACATTAGTAATAGCGGATAATAATTTCGACTTTCATTTCTGAATTATTTGTGACTTCAAAGCAAAAATCACTGAAGTGTGGTCGTCGCAATGTTTTGTGCTGGTAGTTTGAAAAACCAATGCCTTCTGAAGGAATAAAAAATCGGTAATCGAGTTTTTCGTTATTGTTTTCATCGTCGAGCAGTGCAATGCCAAATGTGCCGGGGTAGGGCAGGTTTATTTCGGCTGTAAGCTTTCCTTCTTCAATCTCGTTTTTATGAACAACTTTTTCAAAAAGCGGCGTTTCCTTCCGGAATGTTTGTTCGCTTGTGAACACCGCAAGCCTTATTACGCCATTGTTGTTGCGGATGTTCAATATATCAATAACAACCGTTTGTGCTTTAAGCCATGTTCCTGTAAGCAGCAGCAATGTAAGGAGTAATATTTTTAAGTCAATAGTCATTAAGTCAATAGTCAATAGTCATTAGTCATTAGTCATTAGTCTGATTAAGACAATCTGCAACCTGCAACCTGTAACCTGCAACCTGTAACCTGTAACCTGCAACCTGTAACCTGAAACCTGCAACCTTTAACCTACAACCTGCAACCTGTAACCTGCAACCTGCAACCTGCAACCTGCAACCTGAAACCTTCAACCTGTAACCTGCAACCTGTAACCATCAGCAACAGCCCCTCCTACGGCGGGCAGGCATCAGCCTTTACTCGCCCAAGCTTGCTACGGAAAAATCTCTTTCGTTAAGCTTCGAGCCTAGCTGGAATTGTTCAATAATTATTTCGGACCGGCGGCCGTTGTTCAGATTTTCCATTTCCATATAAAACGCAAAAAACAGCCCCGGTGCTATTTCTCGGTAATCGCTAACAGTCATAACTTTAAACATTTTGTCAGCTTTGTCGTAGTATTCTACTTTGTACGACAGGAAATCCTGTTTATCGATATAGGCTATCCTTTTTGCAAAACCGTTTTCTTGTTCAACTTCGGCATTTTTGCTTTCGGCTTCTATTTTCCAACATTCTTTACCGTTTATTGTTTCGGATCCTAACAGTTTATAATGAAAATCATCGTGATTGGGTTTGGTCATATCGGCATTGCTGAACTCGGTTCCCATAAAGCTGCGTCCCCTTTCACTGCTTACAATGCGACGTGTATTGCGCATTGCCGGCAGGTATATCCACATGTCGTCGCCACGGTTTTCGTAGTCGTGAATTAACATGGTTGTGCCACTTACATCGGGTGGAGCTACGAAACGGATAAGTGTTTTTACCGTTTCGCCAAAGCGCTTGGTCGCGTTGGCTATTTGCCGTGTGCGGATATTGCCCCGCCCGTCGTGAATATTGAGCGTGGCACTCATTTCCATCGACTCGGGGTTGATGGCATTTCCCGATTTGATCGCTATTTCGCGTGCATCTTGTGCATTGGTCGTAAAAAGAGCAAGTACAAATATTGCAATTATGATAACTATTTTCTTCATTTTATTTTTATTTTTTTATTTAATCAGAAATTTTGGTTTTATAAGTATAAACATGGCCGGGATGAGTATAAGAGCGCAAAGCAGGCAAAGCAGCAAGGAAAAAATAATAAGGAACGCAAATGCCTTGAGTATGCTGAGGCCTGAAAAGAATAGCAAACTAAAGCCGAGTATAACCGAAAGGGCATTGATTGTAATTCCCCTGCCGGTTGTTTTGAGGGTAGTATTAATTGCTTCTTCCCAGCTTTTACCAAGTTTTAGCTCTTGTTTTAGCCGCCAAAACAGATGAATGGTATAGTCAACCCCAATTCCAATTGCGATTGACGATAAGAGCGATGTTGCAATATCGAGTTCGAGGCCAAGCCAGCCCATAAGCCCAAAATTGCAAAGTAGGGTAACTGCCAGTGGCATAGCTCCAATAATACCTGCATTGAGCGACCTGAATATTATCCACAGCAGAACAATTATGGCGCCAAGTGCAAATATGAGCGAGTTTATTTGTCCGCGTACAATGGCTTCCGATAGTTCTTTTTCGATAAGGCTTTGCCCGGCAATTAATGTTGCATGTTGGCTTTCGCTTACCATCGATTCAATCGACTTTTCTATGTTTTTGAACGATTTATAGTTTTTTGCTTTAAATTGCACTGTTGCAACTGCACGGGTATATCCAAAATCGACCAATTGCTCAAAGTCGTCGGGGTCGCCGCTCATGTTGTAGAATTCGATATATTGTGCTATGGCATCGCGCCGGTCGGGAATGCGGTTATAGTACTGGTCGCCGGGGTTGTTCATAGCACGGCTTATCGTTTTTGTTACTGTGGCAAGTGATGTAACGCTGCCAATACCGGGAATTTTTTCCAGCTCATCTTCAAAATATTCCATCTCGTGCATGAGTTCAGGGCTCATAACATCGCCCTCGAATAGTACCGATATTGTTTTTGTGCCGCCAAATTTTTCATTCAAAATAGCTGTCGACTGCCTTAGTTTATGTTTTTGGGGCATCAGTTCGTCAATGTTGATGTTTACCTGCAAACGCAATATTCCGGCGGTGGCGATTGCAATAACTATAGAAAAAACTACAACAACCCTAAGTGGTTTCTGTGTGGTTATTTTTCCTGCCCAAGTGAGAAGTTTGCCCAGCCATCCGTTTTTATGATTATTCAACATCAATTGAAAATTGCTTTTTTTGGTGCTGCTCATAACTGCGGGAATAAACAGCAGGCTTGCCACAACGGCAAACAAAATTCCAACAGTACTTACTACTCCCATTTGTTTTGCCGGAATCATCACATGTGTTGTGAGGCCTAAAATGCCAACCATGGTAGTCAAAGCTGTAAAAATTATTGGCCGGTAAAGCCTCATAATAGTGCGGTTTATGATTCGTTTTGTGCCCCAGCGCGGGTTTTTTACGGTCAGTTCCTGATATAGGGCCACAATATGAATTCCATAGTCGTTGGCAATGGCTATCATCATAATTGGAACCAGCACGGCAATCAGGCTCAACTCGTATCCCAGCAGGGGCATCAGTCCCATTGCAACAACTATCGACATGGCCACCACACTCAAGGGTAGCAATACCCCGCGCCTTTCGCGAAACGAAAAGTAGAGAAAAAGGGCCATAACAAGCAGTCCTATTGGCATCAGTATGGCTAAGTCGCGGGTAGCAATACGTTGTATTTCGTAACGGAGGATTGGCAGGCCACTCAGGAATATTTTTTCATTTCCTGTGTGTTGAGCAAGAGTTTCTTGAATGAAAAGAAAAAGCTCGCTATCATTTATCCCACTCATTGGTTTTACTAGAAGCAACAAATATCGAAAATCTTCCGACACCATGGTTTTATATACCAGCGGGTTATCGCGTATTTCATCGCGCAGTTGTTCTCTTTCATCGATGCTTGTAGGTATATTCCTAATTACCGGGTCAACCAGCATAAACCCGCTTTCGCCCCGTATGTACTTGGTGTCGAAAATTGAAATTACATTGTCAACTAATGCTGAATTGATGAGGCTTTGGTGAAGTTTTTCAGCCCGTTCGAGGGTTTCTGACTTTAGTATATCATCGGTTTCGAAGAGGATCAACACCGGGTCGTAGTGCTCAAAGTGCTTGTCCAGTTTGTCGATATTGATTTTAGCAGGAATATCGTCGGGCAAATATTCCATGAGGTCGGGATTTATTTTAGCCGATTTTAGTGGCAAAAGCATTGCCAGTGTAACGATGGCCGGAATAATTATAAACCACCATTTTTTGCGAATTATTATCGAGTTGTGTTTCATTTTTTTAAAAAAGTCAATAGTCATTAGCCATTAGTCAATAAACAGCATCCGAGCATCCAGCATCCCCTCCTACGGCGGTCGGACAGCATCTAGAAATTCACTTTCAAACCGAATCCGTATCCTCCGAGTACTTTTCCGGCGTTGTTAAATATCGATTTTTCGGGGCCGTTCATAATAATTGCCACTGCCGAAAAAGTAAGCGCATTGGCCATTTTCCAGTTTATTTTGGGCCGAACGAAATATTCTTCCGAGGTAATATTGTAATAACCGCTTATGCTTGTTGTTATAAGGTCGAAGCTGAACGATTTTGAGAGCGAGAGCATTACTGCATGGTTCATTTCTTCTTGCTGGTGCATTATTTTACGGTTGAAAAGCGTGTTCTCGTAGTTTACCATGGTTAGCGCATATTCTACAATATTGGCCGGGTTTGTGAGAGTTGGTTCGTTCAAGGTTTCAAAATTGATTGTGTATTTTCCAATGTATTGCACTATGGCCGTTATACCAGCAATGTTTTTTTCTATGCCAGCCACATATGCAATATCGGGGTTGGGTATATGCATTTCGTTTTTGTAGCCGGTAGTAATATTGTAAGCTGCTTCTCCTCTTAGTATAAAGGTTCCGATAGGCGCTGTAAAGTCGACCCCGATGCTTTGTTTGCGGTAAAATTCGGGCTGTAATACAATGCTTGGTTGCGGCTGCATTTGTACCGATTCAACCTGGTACCCATAAAAAGGGTCGTAACCGTTGAAGTACGAAAATGAAAATCCAATTTTGCTGAGTTCAAAGTTTGCACGTGCAGCCCAGGTGCCATTTTCGAAAGTTCTTTCGGGCAAAACGGCATTGATAAAACTTGCTTCTTCCGAAATCTCAAACAAATCGTATCGGTAAACCGAGGGGTTGAACACCGGAATAAACACCAGTTCCAGTTCGGTAAATCTTAACGGACGATATTTTGTGCGCAGCATAAAGCTGCCTGTAAGCTGGTCGTCGGGGTTAGTGGTGAGCAGAAAATAGTTGCAAGGGTTAAGGTTGTTGGTGGGGTTAAATCCATCGGTTCGACCCCAGGGTACGATTTGCTTGCCCATATACAGGTCAACTGTATTGCCACGGTAAGCTGCATAAGCTTCTTTTAATTCAACAATTGATTTATTTTCACCCAGAAAAACCCCTTCACGAAATCGCACATCGGCTTTTAACAAAGCTTTTTCGGTTTGCAGGTTTCCTTGCAGGGCAAATTCTCCAAACAGGCTGGCGTAATCGAATGAGCTGTTTGCTCCCCATGCCTCTCCACGTGCGTATCCGCTCAGGTTTATTCCTGAGTTTACTTGGTTTTGAGAAGCACTTTCAAAAATTCCTTGTCCATTTGTGAACGCAATAATGAAAAGGGATGTTATGAATAAGAATGATTTTTTTAGCATGACCGACATGTAATGTTATTTGCATTGATGCATGCAATTTACATTCAGCTTGGATTTAATTTGGTTTCTTTTTTAAAAGTTGTACCGATAGAGTATGTGCAGGTTTTGCAATGATGAAGTTTGTACTACTTTTCTTTTGAAGTTTTGTATTGCATGGGAGTATGTCCGGTAATTTTTCTAAAAACAGTAAAAAACGACGATTTGCTGTTGAACCCGCATTCATATCCAATGGCTTCGATGGAGTAGTGGGGTTTGCTTTTGAGCATGGCTTTTACTGCATTGACACGGTATTCGTTTACAAAGCTGAAAAAATTCTTTCCTATTACACTGTTCAGTACTTCGGTAA
>SKHV01000509.1 GCA_007116765.1 Prolixibacteraceae bacterium
ATTAGTGAACTCGAAAGCGAACTGGCTGCATTTTCCGGAGCGAAACATGCCTTGACGTGCAGTTCGGGCACCGATGCGTTGTTGCTGGCACTAATGGCCCTGGATCTTCATCCCCACGATGAGGTGATTTGCCCCGCATTTACCTTTATAGCTCCGGCCTCGATGGTCGCTTTCCTAAAAGCAAAACCGGTTTTTGTTGATGTATCGCCAATCGATTTTAACATTGACGTAAGCAAAATAGAAGAAAAGATTACCCCGCGCACACGGGGCATAATTGCCGTTTCGCTTTTTGGGCAATGTGCCAACTTCAACGCCATTAACGAAATTGCAAAACGCAAAGGCCTGTGGGTAATCGAAGACGTGGCACAGTCGTTTGGAGCCATTTACGATGGCAAACGTTCGTGCTCGCTAAGCGATGTGGCCACTACAAGCTTTTTCCCCGCCAAACCGCTTGGCTGCTATGGCGACGGCGGCGCTGTTTTTACCGCCGACAACAAACTAGCTGCCAAAATAAAAATGCTGCGTGGCCACGGGCAGGAGAAACGCTACCACCACAAACGCATTGGCATTAACGGCCGTATGGACACCATACAGGCTGCCATATTGAGGGTCAAACTCAAACATTTCGAAGAAGAAATAATCACCCGTCAGCTGGCTGCATTGAAATATTCGCAAATGCTCGAAGATAAAGTACTGTTGCCCGAGGTCAACGACCACAACATTAGCGTTTGGGCTCAATACACCATAGGGGTTGAAAACCGCGACGAACTAAGGGCGAAATTGCAAGAACATAATATACCCACAGCAGTGCATTACCCGCTGCCCTTGCCAAAACAGGAAGCTTTTAGGGGAATAGTATCGGTAAAAGAAAAATTCGATGTGGCCGAATTACTCTCCGACACCGTGCTTTCGTTGCCCATGCACGGTTTTATTAGCAACGAAGAAGTAGAGGCGGTGGCAAAAGCTGTGATGCAAGAAGTCAGATAAAAAATATTAACCGCTAAGACGCTAAGACGCAAAGAAAAAGTATGGGCAAATCATAAACAAATGGAGCACTATGATTAAAAAAAAGAAATTTCACCCTATTTGCAGTTCTAATTTAAAACTTTGCGCCTCTGCGCCTTTGCGGTAGAAATACATTGCATCAAAAATAAAAGACCATGGACAAACTAAAAATGAACGCCTTATCAAGAGAAATACTAGATTCAGCGATTACTGTTCACAAAGAAATGGGACCCGCTTTGTAAATAATTTTTAAAATAATAATTCACCGCAAAGACGCTATGGCGCAAAGAAAAAATATGGGCAAATCATAAACAAATGGAGCACTATGATTAAAAAAAAAGAAATTTCACCCTATTTGTAGTTCTAATTTAAAACTTTGCGCCTCTGCGCATTTGCGGTAGAAAATACATACAAATTATGGAAGCATATATTCACGAAACAGCCTGTATAGACCAGGGTGCAAAAATTGGAGAAGGCACTAAAATATGGCACTTTAGCCATGTAATGCCCGGGGCTCAAATTGGAGAAAACTGCATACTGGGACAAAACGTTTTTGTAGGGAGCAAGGCAGTACTGGGCAAGGGGGTAAAAGTGCAAAACAACGTGAGCCTTTACGATGCCGTTATACTCGAAGACGATGTGTTTTGCGGGCCAAGCTGCGTGTTTACCAACGTTAGTAATCCGCGCGCATTCATCGAACGAAAAGCTGAATATAAAGAAACGAGGGTAAAACGCGGGGCTACCATTGGTGCCAATGCAACCATAATTTGCGGCATAAGCATTGGCGAGTATGCCTTAATAGGAGCAGGTGCTGTAGTAACAAAAAACGTTAAGCCCCATGCGCTGATGCTTGGTGTTCCTGCCGTCCATAAAGGATGGGTAAGCAAAACAGGTGCCGTTTTGGGCAACGACCTAAAATGCCCCGAAACCGGAGAGCATTACCAGATAGAGAATGGTCAATTAAAACTTTTGTTATAACTTTGTGAAAATTATGAAAAACTTTGCCTTAGTAGGAGCAGCCGGTTATATTGCCGAACGTCACATGCGAGCCGTTAAAGAAACCCGTAACAATATTGCAGCAGCATGCGACGTGTTCGATGTAATGGGTCGCATGGACAGCTATTTTCCCGATGCGGATTTTTTTACCGATTTTGATTTGTTCAACAATTTTGTGGCAAAACTGAAGCCAAACCCCCAGAAAATTGATTATTTCAGTATATGCTCACCCAACCACATGCACCGCGACCATATACTTGCCGCACTGCGCAACAATGCCGATGCCATATGCGAAAAACCGCTTGTACTTTACCCCTCCGACATTGAAATACTAAAAAAAGCCGAAAAAGAAACTGGCCGAAATGTTTACAATATTTTGCAGCTCAGGCTTCATCCCAACATTATTGCCTTAAAAGAAAAATATTCAAAGACGAACACTATACACGATATTGACCTCACGTATATCACCTCGCGCGGAAAGTGGTATTCAAAAAGCTGGAAAAGCGAAATCGAAAAATCGGGCGGGGTAGCCACCAACATTGGCATACATTTTTTCGATATGCTTATTTGGATATTTGGCAACGTGCAAAGCAGCACGGTGCATATTTACGAGAACAATAAAGCTGCCGGTTTCTTGCAACTTGAAAAAGCAAGGGTACGCTGGTTCCTAAGCCTCGACTTCGACGACTTGCCCGCTGAACAAAAGGAAAAAGATATCCGTACTTTTCGATCAATTAAAATCGAAGACAACGAAATTGAATTCAGCGAAGGTTTTGCCAACCTGCATACCCAAAGTTACCGCAACATTTTAAATGAAGCCGGATTTGGCATAAACGATTCGATGAAAAGCATAATAATAACCGATGATATCAGAAATACAAAACCAATTGGCATGATAAACGATTACCACCCAATTTTAAAACAAATCAAACTACCAACTTATTGATTCTGTCATAAGCATCGTTAGTCTTAGTCAGTAAATCATCGTATATTTTATTGAAGTGCTTTTTTACTATTTTCTTATCATCTTTCCCATCGGGATTGTTCACACGAGAAATCAAATCATTATGTGTGTCAACTAAATCAACAATAATATCGAGAACTACTTTTTTATCCTCTTCTTTTTCTAACTCAATACCCACTTCCAAAGCATCACCAATAACTTGTTCAACCAGGAAACGTATGTCTTTTTTAATTTCTTTTCTACTTGCCATAATCCACAATATTTAAATGTTAAACCAATAGTCAATAAACACAACATTATATCAACCAAAATAAAATTTTCACAAAAATCAGATTGAAAAGATACAAAAATGAAGCTTTGAAAAAGCAGTTTCACCACATTTTATGGCTTAAATTACATATTATTCACTCATATTGATGTTTTCAAGCAAAAAAGCGAGTCCTCCACGTGTTACATTTACAGCAAATTCGTAATTAATATTATCAGGAGTATCAATATTGTCATAAGATGTATGGTAATATTTGTCTGAAGTGTAATCAGACTGTAAGTTTTCGATTGCCGGAATTCGCCGTAAAGCAAATGTAAAATGATCCGAAAAAATCATTCGCCCATAAGTAAGCGCATGAATATCGGGAACATAAGCATTCACAGTTTCAGAATACTCATTGGCAAAATCAACATGCTGATTGATACCATAACAAACCCACAAAACCGGTTTGTTGTCAATCGAGTCGGCCGGATTACCAAACATATCAAAATTCAAATACGCCACAATATCATTACGTCTAATGTTCCCCCCGCGTCCTACTGCCTCAAAATCAGTTCGTCTGAAACGCTTTACATAGGTTTGGTACCACTCGTTGGAGCCTGTGGGCAACCCGTTTGTAAAACGCTCTTCAAAATCCCATGCGGCAAATAAAACAGAAGCTTCAGACTCGATACCCGACAACACACGAGCGATTTCAAGCACTGCAGCAAGCCCGGTGCCGTTGTCGTTTGCCCCCGGTGCAATGTCCAATGAATCATATTCTGAAAAATTATTGTTGCTGTCGTAATGCGCTCCAACTATCCATATTCCGGCATCGGGGTTTGTGCCCGGCTTAAACCCTGCCACATTGGCCAATCCTTTGTATGTACCTTTATCAAAATAATGAACATACACCAAACTATCGCCAAAATAATGCACAAATTGCCTGTAAATATAATCCCTGCAAGCATCATGATCGATACTTTGCGAAGCACCCTGCCGGACCTTTCTGTCGCTGTTTTTGTCAGTGCGCAACGAGTCAAAATGTATTGCATAGCTTTCAACATCAATCAGGCTCAATAAGCTTTCAACATGCCGATTAACATTCTGCGCATCAACCAAACTGACAAAACACAGAAACAAAAGGATTAAACAATAATGTAGTTTCTTCTTCATCGCATTACTCTCTTAAGCTTGAAATATCACTTATTCTCTCTGATTATTTTCGATGTTTTATTACTTTTGACACCAAAATGGTGAAACACATTCCCAAAATAGGATAATAATTAATAAAGCACAACAACAATTATGAATGCAGCACAATTATACGAGCAAATAAAAAATAAACGCAGTTTTCTTTGCATAGGCCTTGATACTGACATACAGAAGCTTCCTAAGCACTTGGCCGATACAAGCGATCCAATTTTTGCTTTCAATAAAGAAATTATTGACCACACGCACGACCTTGCTGTGGCTTACAAACCAAACCTGGCCTTTTACGAGTCGCTGGGAGCCGATGGCTGGGTTAGCCTCGACAAAACAGTGAAGTATATCAGAAAAAAATGCCCCGACGTGTTTATTATTGCCGATGCCAAACGCGGCGATATTGGCAACACATCGAACATGTATGCCCGTGCATTTTTCGACCATTTCGATTTTGACGCCGTAACCGTGGCTCCCTACATGGGCGAAGATTCAGTGAAACCTTTCATGACCTACCTCGACAAATGGGTGATTTTGCTGGCCTTAACCTCAAACAAAGGAGCCTTCGATTTTCAGTTTATGGAAGACAAAGAAACCGGCGAGAAACTTTTCGAGAAAGTGCTGAAAACATCGCAAACATGGGGCACTACCGACAATATGATGTATGTAGTAGGTGCCACAAAAGCCGAAAAACTGGAAGAAATCAGGGAGATTGTTCCTAATCATTTCTTGCTGGCACCGGGTGTGGGAGCACAAGGTGGTAGTCTACAAGAAGTGGCAAAATACGGCATGAACGACCAATGTGGCTTGTTGGTGAATTCGTCGCGTGCAATTATTTATGCTTCCGATGGTGAAGATTTTGCCAAAGCAGCACGCACCGAAGCCGAAGCCGTTCAGATTGAAATGGAAGAATTACTACTCGAAGCCGAACTCATTTAAAAAGCTTTTATTATATTTAAGCACTTAACCCCTCAGTGCTTAAATTATGAACGAAGAATTTCTTCAATACACATGGAAACACGGCTTATTTTCTAAAGAAGAATTAAGTACCAGTACCGGCGAAACCATAGAAATAATCAATGCAGGAAAGTGGAATTCCGATTCGGGACCCGATTTCTTCAATGCCACGATAAAAATTGGAGCTACCCTTTGGGCAGGGAATGTGGAAGTGCACATAAACAGTTCCGACTGGTTAAAACACAAGCACCAAAACGATGAAGCCTACAACAGTGTGATTTTGCATGTAGTATACAAGCACGACACTGAAATCAAACTGCCAAACGGAACCCCACTACCCACACTTGAATTTGTTCCCAATAAAAGAGCGCACGAAAGTTATGAGCAATTAATTGGAGAACCCCAAAAACCGGCATGTGCTGCCCGCCTTCCCAAAATTGATCCAATATACGTACGCTCAACCATTGACTCAATGTTGGTGGACAGGCTAAAAACCAAAACCGGGATTATTTCGCAAACGCTTTCGTCGGTTAAAAACAGTTGGAACGAAACCTTTTACAGACACTTGGCCATTAATTTTGGGTTTAAAACCAATGCCCTGCCCTTTGAAATGTTTGCCCGCTCGTTACCATTGAATACAATTGCTAAGCATACAAAAAATTTGGAGCAACTCGAAGCCCTTTTTTTTGGTCAATCGGGGCTATTGAACGAACAACTACTTGGCGACGACTACTTTATTGGCTTACGCCACGAGTATAGCTACCTTGCCAATAAGTACAAACTAAAAGGAATTGAAAGCCATAACTGGAAATTTATGCGCCTACGCCCGTCAAATTTTCCAAGCATAAGGCTGGCGCAGTTTGCCGCTCTTTTTCCGCAATCGGAAGCACTTTTCTCGCGCTTGCTCGAGATTGAAAAACCTGCCGAAATCAGAAAACTCTTTAAAGTAAAAGCCTCGAAATATTGGGACACCCACTACCGCTTTAACCAGCCGGCTCCAAAAAAGGTGAAATGGATAGGCGAAAGTTCACTCAACAACATACTCATCAACACGGTGGTGCCTTTTCTGTATTTGTATGGCGAACGAAACAACAAACCCGAACTCAAGCAACGTGCTTTCGATTTACTTGAATCTATACCACCCGAGCAAAACCATATTATTCGCTCATGGAAATTGCTGGGCATAGCAGTAGAAAATGCATACGACACACAGGCACTCATACATTTAAGAAATAACTTTTGTGAGCAAAAAAAATGCTTGCGTTGTAAAATTGGGGCAAAAGTGATAGTAGAATAACGTTATACAAAAGTTATGCTTCAACTCTAAATGATTACCTCACTTACAACTTTTTATAAAATAAATTTG
>SKHV01000071.1 GCA_007116765.1 Prolixibacteraceae bacterium
AATCTTGTGAATGAGATAACTGTGATTGAATAGCTGAAGTTAATTGTAAACTGATATCTTCTCCAGAATCTGGATCAGGCTCATCCAGATACGCTACCTCCACATAGAAATGCGTAATCCTGGCGGACCTGTTTTCAGGGTTGCCCGCGACTTCTGTGTAAAGTTGAGTTACCCTAGCACTAGGCACCGGGATTTCAACATTTTCTACTACGTCAGCATCAACTACCGTAACTGTTCCAGAATACCCGTTAGGCCAGCTTGTCTCGTAACCTTTGTTATCATTCAAGCCACGTATGTGGACCGTGTATGGGATATCCTCTGCTGGATCGACTGCCAGAAACTCTACGGTCCCGGTAGATGGAACAGCTTTTATCTCATCATTGAAATCGACATATGCCACCGCAGCAGGATCATCTGCATCATCGTAAACAAACAGCCAATCTAAAGATGGCGAATACCCTGTAGCTGTCATCTTGACCCTGGTTCGCAAATACATTCCGGTCAAGTCAGCAGGTAAGTTGTCGATACTCGCCCCATTTACCTGAACAGCCCAATCTACTTCAGCAGGTAATTCCGAATCACTATCAGTGATCGCGGTCTCAACAGTTAAGGTCGCTCCACTGGGGGTGTTTGCTTGCCATTTAATCTTTAAGTCAGGTTCAGTTACGCCATAAGAGTTGAGGCTTGTAGGAGGAGAAACGCGATGCCCTTCAGGGAGAACCTTGGTTATTTTTGCGTAACCATGCCCAGAATTTACACCAGATGTAGTTTCGTCAAGCAGTTCTCCACCAGAAGAACCGCCACCACCTGGGGCAAAAGTACTCTGACCGCCGCCACCTCCATACCAGCCGCCGCCACCACCAGAAGCGTAAAAACCAGTTCTATTGCCGCCTATACCAAAAGCACCATTCGCAGCGCCGCCAGCTTCTTGAGTACCGCCAAATCCAGGGTTTTCACTACCGTTGTCCCCTGTTAATCCACCGCCATTGCCTCCAATGCGGGCACCGGTATTGTTGCCTCCACCCCCACCTGCTACCAATTTCCTGTCTGTCAATGCTTGTCCATCTATACGAAAGTCAGTAGCCCCCCCACCCCCTGTGCCATAACTTGCTTGGTTCCCATTCCCTCCACCATTCCATCCGCCTACTGTAGATGTTCCTGGATGCTGCCCCACATAAATATAAACTGTTTTTTCTTCCGTTAACTCTAGCCACCCATTTGCATAGCCCCCAAAACCTTCTGAAGTACTATTTGTCCCCCCTTGCGCCCCCCAAGCCTCAAGGAAATAAGTACCGGGGTCTAAAGTGACTTCCTGAACTGACCCTGTATAAGAATAAGTTGTTTCGACATTTGCTAATTGCAAACTGTTGTTTTTTGCTACTACATCATCCAACACCCCTGATTCAAAATCAGAATTTGAAAACCCCGACTCTACTGCGTCACAACCAATGGTGTTGGACAGTGAGTCCGAAATGTTGAATGTTACTTTGTGGCTCATGCGCTGACCTTGAACCCGAAATCTGTGTCATTGAACTTTGCCACAGACCAGTCCGTATTATCAGGAGCTTTATTGAAAACGGCCCGCTGTGCGGTATTTTCTACGGCAGGATAAGCGGTTGGTAAAAATATCTCATCCGAAACCTCATCCATACCCTTTTTCGCAATCAGCTCCAGTGCCCTGTCGCCAGCATCGTCTTTCCGGGCAACCACACCTACCGCAACAGCCTTGACTGTCACTCCCGATGGCATATCCTCAACACCGTAAATGTCAGTATGTCCAAGAGTGTTGCTGGACACATATGTTGTGTCTCCGTCTTGCACATCCTGGTTGACACGACTGTAGTTGTCGCTTCCAGCGTTCGGTGTAAATTGCACTGACTCATCTGATTCTGGCTTACGCAAGTAGGAAATCAGTTCGCCTTGCCAATCGTCGGCTATGAAGATGTTGTCGTAGTAGACATTGCTGGTTTGGCAAGAACCAAAATGAATATTCCCTATATTTGAGTCGCCCGTATTCAGTCCGGTTTCAGAAATAACAAGCTCACCATTTATTTTTATATGCACCTCACCTTCTGTCGCATGAGATTTCAATTTCATTTCAAAATGGGCCAATGCTGCGCTAATATTAGTATCTGCTGACGCTAAAAAAGTGTTGTGAAGAAAAGCAGCTAAGTTTGTGCTTCGATTTCTAATAGTAAACCAACTAGCGCCTGTCCCTATCGAAAGGAGATTGTCCCGAAGAGATGAAAAAGACGAAGACCCGTTGTTCGTGCCCAATCCCTTTACATGAAACCCGACAACTTTAATTGCGTTTGATGTGAATTTTGAAATATTGAAAATATAGGTGTTTGCGGACAGACGCAAACACTTTCCCCCATCATAGCCATTTGTTGCGTCGTACCATGTTCCAACTGCTGTGTTTCTACCACTCAACAAAGCAAGGACATCCGCATTGCTGCCGCAACCTTCAAACCCTGTAAAATATTCAATACCCATAAACTACCCCTTTAAGGACTAAAAACTATTTTACCTAAAGGAGCATCCGCCCAATTAGCATGACGAACATCCCCATCAATAGCAGAAATGGCTTGAAAACTCATACTATTCCCTATTGGCGTTTCAGTTACAAAACTTAATCCAATAGAAGAAACAATTTTTGCTTTCGGAATGATATAGCGCATAGTATTTCCAGATACATTTGGAAACTTAAAATAAATTTCTAATCTCCAAATATTCCCAGGCTGATTAAAAGGAAAGGAAGCATCTAATGTGCTTCCTAAAGCTAAACCATCCCCGCCTAAAGAGATCAGAACATTTCTTGGAGTGATTTCGAGAGCAGTGCAGGCAACAGTGAGAGATTTTAAATTAGTAAAAACATCTGTTAAAAACTCTGACCCAGCTTTAGCTGTTTGCCTTACTTCATTTATTGTATCCAAAGTTATATTCGTAGTATAACCAATATAGTTTGAGCCATAAACTAAGCAAGGGGAAGTATCCGATATATGGCTACTCGCATTCCCTATTAAAAGAACACCTCTTCCAATAGCTAAAGAATTGCGAAGAATAAAATTATTTCTCATCAAAATACCTCACAAAGAAACTAAATCTTCCCAAACTAAATCAGTGTACACTCGTAAAACTTTTCTATTCTTAACCCAACAAAGCCAGCCTTCTTCCGGGACATAAAAATTCCATATTCCATCTCTTCTAACAGCTATTTTCCGTTCATGTCCTAACCATACATCATAAGCTCCTTCATGCACAATATATCTATCACCTTCATTTGGATTGGAAGGAGGAATAACTAAATTATCAGCAATAACGGAAAGATGAACAATAGCTCCTAATTTAAGTAAATTATTGTCTATTCCTATATTCCAGCCAGATTCACGAAATTCCCATCCATAATTCAAATGTAAATTTGGGTCTTGTTTAGACATATTTATTCTCCATAAGCTAATCCATAATACATACCCCAGCCTCTAGCCTCCAAAGTATGCGTCTGCGCTTGCCAGGACTTAAATCCATCTCTAACACTGAATAATTCTGCTGTCAAAGTATCATGTAGACGAGTTCCAAGCATACCAGGAACATAAGAAAATTGATCAAAATAATAATTAGGCAAACCTCCAGATGTTCCAGAAGCATTAAAACAAAAACATCCATTAAAATGGAAAGAACTTCCCTCCGAAGGTATCAACTCATTCTCAACAACAACTTGATAATTTAAAGGTTCCAATTGACCAGTTTCCCATATTTTACCAGCAATAAATTTATCAGAACAAAATAATTTCATTTGATAAAAAGTATCTATTTGCCAATCAAAATGAATTCCTCCTAATAAGCCGTATTCTCCATCAATATATGCTCCTAATTCCAATTGACGATGACGTTTGCCATTACTCGTTATACTGCAACTTAAAACATAGCAATTAGCTGTGTGTCTGTTCATCCCTGATCCACGTGCAAATATACCAAAATAACGTGTTCCAGCTACAATAGGAGTTTCATATTCCTCTCCTAAATCTACTCCCATTATCTGAATAGCTAAATCATGCAATAAAGGTTGTTTTTCTAAATCAGGGGTTAATAAAGTTTGCCTAACCCACAAAACTTGATTTTCCGCAAAAATACTTCCTTCGTCAATTCCATAAATAGGAGAATTATTTAAAGCTCTGCTCCATTCAGAATCATCGTCTACAATTTCTCCATCAAACCCAATATACGTTTCAATTATAACATCTGTGCCATCCGGCACTGTCTCATTCCATTCTATAAGAGAATACTCAATTGGATCAAAAAAAGCATCTTCTTCATTTTCAAAATAAGGAAGAGGAATAGGTATAGAAATCCGTGTTCCTGAAAAAACTCCCTCAGTTAATTGCAAATTATCCCCATCTGCAATTGTATTACTCAAAGTTCCATTACTCCAATCATCCGTTGTTGCTTCAAAAACATCAGCAAAAACAGTTCGTCCTGTATATTCATGTAAAGGTTCTCCAGCGGCTGTTTGATCGGTTCTAACTCTATCAACTTTAGCACTAGCACTAATTAAACAATTTCCTGCATATTTTTTTAACCAAAATAATCCTTGAGGACGATTATTTGTATTTGGGGGAACAAACCGTAATACTTGATCTTCTTTAGCTCCTGCATATTCTACAACTTCCCAATTTGCCCAATTAGATGTTGATTCAAAGCACGGATACCAATCAAATGGAGGATAATTTGGAATATATGTATAACAAATGGCTGCTTTCTCTATATATTGATGGGTTACACGAATCTCTGGCTTATCAGCAATAACAGCGGTTTCTTTATACGCTAAAGTAGTACGATAATCACTTTCATTTGGGTTAAACCACGTATGATTATATAAATGAGCATCATTTCCAGGAACACTATTAAAAGCAGTTGACCCAATACCCTCATCAAATTTCCAATAACCAACTAATCCTGCTTCTGTACTATCTACTCTTTGTGAAAAGTTTTCTTGTATTTGAGATGCTGAACGAACATAATTCCATATTCTAAAATCAGAAATTGATAATGCAGCGTAATTACTGCTCCTAGTTCTTGCTATTCGGATGCCCGTATCAAATGTACTTGGCCAATCACTTGGTTTTTCTAATGCGCGAATATATATGCCATTAATATAAAATAAAAAAGAACTGACATTATCTACCATTGCAAAATGGTTCCACCCCCCATTTAATAATAAATTAGTCTCACTTTCCGTAAAATGTAATACACGCGAGCCAATAGGCCACCTTTCCAAACGAAACTGTAAAAGACGGGAGGTAGTAACTGTTAAATCAAAAGACCTTTCATCAATCGAAAGCTGTGTTATTAATAATGGCAAATCAGAGGAAAATCCCCGTATCATCGAAGCAGCTATCCAAAATTCAAAAGTAAAATTATTACTCAGTCTAATAGCATCATACACATCAATTTGAGCGTATGCCCCATTTGAGGAAAATCCCGGTGAATTATTAAAATAACAAGCATGTCCGTCAATAGGATTAAGAAAGGAAGCATGTCCTTCCTCTGAATTATATGAATTAAGTATTGTCATTTTTTACTCCACAAGTTCAATTCCGAATTCTAAATCATTTAATTTCTCTCTAGTTATCTCTGAACCATTCGGCATTACATCAAATGTTTCTCTAAACGCAACAGAATTAGTATATCTATCTGGCACAAAAAATCTTCTGCCAGAATAATCTTGATCATCAGTACGTACTAAATTTTTTATACCTATTTTACCTCCAGCTTCCATTGTTCTCGTTACATTTTGGAGCGTAAATCCTAATGGAGTAAATCCTTCTGGAATTTCTGTTTGTTTACAAGTAAATTTATGCCCTAATGTATCACTTGTTACATAATTAGCATCACTCTTTGTTTGTAACATGGGATGCAAATATGCCCCAGATGAAGGCTGAAATCCACCACTATCTTTATCCCAAAATCCATCTTCTGTAGGTAAACTATAAAAAGAACGTACTTCCCCTAATATTTTATTTTTGTGTATCCACATATTGTCCCAATAAACAACTACCCCATGCTGATAAGGTACGTTAGATATAGTGTCCCAATATACTTGGGAGAAAAAATCATCTGACGCAATAGATAATCCAGATTTATTAAATATCTCATCTTGATTTAATACAATCTGTATTTTTCCAATAGTTTTATCTATCAGAATAGAAGCATGTTGGTATATATTAATAGGGCGAAACCAAGTGGAAATTACTTCTATAATACTCCCCCCTACACGTATAACTATTTCTGTATTAGTAGTACACACTGTTATAGTTGCAGAATTAGTCGAATGGATACGAAATATATTTCTAAAACTTCCAAAATTAGCGTGACCTTGTTGTGGAGGAACAGTCTGAAGAAAATGCCCTCCCATAGCTATAGTTTTTGTATTTAAATTAGAAACAGTTTGTCCTATCCAATTACGATCTGCTGCTCCATCCCAAAAATGTATAAGCCCAACTGCTTTTGACCCCATATATCCCATATTATCATATAGTCCCCCATGCCATTTAAAATGTGTAAAAGCAAACAGATGTCCCACATCTGCTGTAGAAACGCACCCTTCTAGCCCAGTAAAAAAAATTAAATCACTCATAACGTGCTCCAAAATTTGTAATAGATACTTCTGTATCAAATTGAGCCTCATACACTAGCATTGAATCCTCTTTTTCCATTTCTCTTGTATAAGTG
>SKHV01000461.1 GCA_007116765.1 Prolixibacteraceae bacterium
CAAAAAAGCAAGTAGCACCCAAACAATAATTGTTGAATAATTATATCAAATTACTACATTTGTTTCTTCACTTAAAATCGAAAATCAATGGTCGAGCTTTTACTTATTGTTTTCTATTTTGTTACCCCACTTATAATACTTTACGTTTGTCATGTATCCAAAACAGTAAAAAAAATTGGAGCTGTAGTAATAGCCTATATTGTAGGCATATTAGCCGGCAACATTGGGGTTTTTCCTCGTGGTAGTCACATTTTTCATCAATTATTAGCAGGCAAAGCAGCGTTACCCGGCAGTGAGGCTCAAAGCCTTTTTGAACAAGGAATGATCACCCACAACGATTTAATATTAAACCAAATAAACAGCACTCAGGATTTAGTAATGACCATTGTAATTCCCTTGTCCATTCCGCTGTTGCTTTTTTCACTTGACTTACGCAACTCGGTTAAAACACTCAAACAGGGAATACTTTCATTTGGAATTGCCATTTTTTCCTTACTGATCAGCATTTTTATCGGGCATATGCTGTTTCACGATTCCATTCCTGAGTCGTGGAAAGTATCGGGCATGATGGTTGGCTTATACACTGGAGGCACACCCAACCTTGCAGCTTTAGCTACTGCGCTGAATGTACAACCCAACATTTTCATCCTGACTCACACCTACGATTTAATTATTGGGATAATGCTTTTATTCTTCTTTATAACCATTGCACAAAAATTATTTAACTATTTCCTTCCTCATTTTAACGATAATGACAATGGCAAAAAACCCATCGAAATCATCAAGGAAAGTGAAGCTCCCAATAATCTTCTCGATTATTTTAAGAAAGAAACGATCATTCCACTGTCAGGAGCACTTGGCATAGCACTTATTATTTTTGGTATTGGTGGTGGTCTTAGCTTTTTAGTTCCACCGGAATTTCAAATGGTAACCGTTATTCTTACAATTACAACCTTAGGTCTTGCTGTGAGCTTGATACCCAAAATAAACCGAATTGAAAAGACTTTTGAACTTGGAATGTATTTCATTTTGGTTTTTTGCGTTGTTGTAGCATCAATGGCCGACATGAGAACCATATTCCAGATTGAGTTTCTGAATTTATTTTTATATGTAATTATTGCAGTATTCGGGTCAATGCTTATTCACGTAATCCTTTCGGCAGTGTTTAAAATCGATACCGATACCACAATTATCACCATAACTGCACTCTCTACTTCGCCGCCTTTTGTGCCCGTGGTTGCTGGTGCACTCAAAAATAAGAACATAATAATATTAGGCATAACGGTTGGTGTAGTGGGTTATGCCATTGGCAACTATCTGGGAGTTGCGATTGCTTATTTACTGAAATAAA
Organism: Prolixibacteraceae bacterium; assembly: GCA_007116765.1. Taxonomy (GTDB): domain Bacteria; phylum Bacteroidota; class Bacteroidia; order Bacteroidales; family Prolixibacteraceae; genus Roseimarinus. The sequence continues at coordinate 1,352 of SKHV01000461.1, forward strand.
AACTAGTCTATTTCTTCGTATTCAGCATCCACTATTTCGGGTGTTGTGGGCTTCATTCTCCGTTGAAACTGCCGTAATTTAAACGACCAGTATATTTCACCAATACCATATAAAGCAATAATAATCCCAAAGAAAACAAGAATGGTTTGCGCACTTTCGAAAGGCCTGGCCATAAGCACAATGCCCGAAACAAGAGCTACTACTGAAATAATTGAAAGCACCCATGAAAAACCAACCACATCGCGCCCTAAAACCAAATTCACTATTTGAGACAAGCCGGCCATGAGAAGTAAAAATCCAATCACAAAAATGAAAACATTTACCAGCATTGTTGGGAAAAGCACTAGTATAGTTCCTATAATTAAGCCAATAACACCTTTAGGCACTATACTAAAACCTGTTTGCTTTTGTTCTTTTTCTTTATAATGAGCCACCACCAGAGCCACAATACCATCAATAATTAACAATATTCCCAAAATTCGCATCACGGCTTCAATGGATAGGTCGGGAATTATAACTACAGTAATACCAGTTAATGCGGCAACAATACCACGAAGTAATAAACGATTAGGATTTGCTGATTTTATCGTAAACATATTTTTCTTTTTTTGATTTCATATAAAAATATAGATTATTTTGAATATTTCAACTATATAAAACGATTAACTCTTACTCGTTTCACAAAGTTTAAGCAATTTTTAAATACTAGATACGTATGAATTATTATTTTTGCTGACTAACTGATATGAGGATCACACATAAATTTATTCTACAAATGATAACAAATAAAAAATTTATTGCTACAATAACGGCTCTTCTATTAAGTGGTTTATTGCTATTTGGCTCTAACAATATCGATAACAAAAACTTCGACATTGCTAAGAACCTCGACATATATTATTCTCTTTTCAGAGAACTGAACACATTTTATGTAGATGAGATTGACGCCAACAAACTCATAAAAGAAAGCATTGACGAAATGCTAAAATCTCTTGATCCCTATACAACCTATATTCCCGAAAGCGAAATTGAAGATTTCAGATTCATGACAACCGGCGAATATGGAGGCATAGGTGCCTTAATCTCAAAACATGGCGAGAACATTGTAGTTTCAGAACCCTACGAAGGTTTTCCGGCACAAAAAGCAGGACTCATGGCTGGCGACATTTTTCTAGAAATATCGGGAAACAGTACTGAGAATTTGAACACCGAAGATGTGAGCAATCTACTGAGAGGCTCGGCGGGCTCTACTGTTCAAATTAAAGTTGAACGTTTCAACCATGACTCTCCACTGGAATTTAATGTGGTGCGCGAACGAATATCAATCGACCCTATAGTTTACTACGGAATAGTAAGCAATAAAATTGGCTACATACGCATGACTAACTTTACGCGCGACTGCTCCGAAAAAGTTAAAAAAGCACTTCTTGAGCTAAAAGAAGAACACGGCGCCGAAAGTCTTATTCTCGACCTCAGAGGCAACCCCGGAGGATTACTTATGGAGTCGGTTAACCTGAGTAACCTTTTTATTGAAAAAGATCAGGAAGTGGTAAGTACCCGCGGAAAAGTGAGCCAATGGGATCAAACTTACAAAACTACAGGCAATCCGGTTGATACAGAAATCCCTTTGGTTGTACTAGTAAATCGAGGCTCTGCCTCAGCTTCTGAAATTGTAGCCGGAACCATGCAGGATCTGGATCGCGGTGTAGTTATCGGACAACGCACCTTTGGCAAGGGACTGGTACAAACCACACGCGATTTAAGCTATAATGCGAAGCTTAAAGTCACCACAGCTAAATACTACATTCCCAGCGGTCGCTGTATTCAGGCTCTCGATTATTCCCATCGTAACGAAGATGGTAGCGTCGGAAATATCCCCGACTCATTGATAAGTGAATTTTCAACGCTAAACGGTCGTAAAGTTTACGATGGTGGCGGAATTATTCCTGACATTGATGTCGATGGCCGATCAATTAGCAACCTCTCCATAAACTTAATTCAGCAATTCAAAATATTCAACTTTGCTACAAAATTCCGTATCGAAAACGAATCAATTCCCTCTCCGCTTGAATTTGAAATAAGCGATGAAATATACAATTCGTTTATTGATTATGTTGAAGGTACTGAATTTGAATACACATCGGAAACGCAAAAGCTCTTAATGGAGCTTAAAGAGCTTGCCGACGAAGAAAAATACCTCGAATTAGCCGAGAGTCAGTTCGAGGCCCTTGAAAATAGTCTTCAACTTGATCTTGACCGCGACCTGAAACTTTTCAGAGAAGAAATTTCTCAATTATTGAAAAGCGAACTAGTATCGAGATATTATTATCAAAAAGGCACTACAAAAGCAATGCTACACGAAGACGATGTGATTTTACAAGCCATAGAAATATTGAATGACACTGAAAAGTACCAGACAATTCTTTTGCCATCAAATTAGTATTTTAGATAATTACCGTTTCCTGTAACAATTTCAATGCTTGTTCGTCATACTAATTATAAACAATAAAAATTAGCTATGAAACGAACAATTACCATTGTGCTTGTAATATTAGGCATCATGTCTTTTATAAGCTGTAACTTATTTGGCCAGCGCATACGCGGCAACGGCAACGTGATTAAAGAAACAAGAGAAACACAACGTTTCGAAGGCATAAGTGCCAGTAGCGGAATTAATGTGTATCTTTTTCAAAGTGACGAAACCAAAGTGCTTATTGAAGCCGACGAGAATTTAATGGAGTGTATTAGCACAAAAGTTAAGAATAACACCTTACAATGCTCAATCGACTGTTCAATAACAGGTTCAAACACAATCAATATTTATGTGAGCACCCCTTCAGTGAACAATCTTTCAGCTTCTTCGAGTGCCAGTATATTTGGTGAAACACTAATTGTTACCGATAATTTAAACCTTAAGGCAAGCAGCAGCGCCGATATCAAAATTGAGCTTCAAGCCAATAATGTAAATTGTGTGGCTAGTAGTAGTGCCGACATTGTGTTGATTGGATCATGCACCAACTTTAAAGCAAAAGCCAGCAGCAGTGCCGACATCAAAGCAAAGAATTTAAACACGATAAATGCCGATTTAACAGCCTCTAGTGCCAGCGACATACACATTTCAGTGAGCGAAGCTTTAAAGGCATCAGCAAGCAGTGCTTCCGACATTGTTTTCTACGGATCTCCTGATTACCTTTCGATAAAAGAATCGAGCGGGAGTAAAATTAAACAACAACAATAGGCAAAAAGATGCTGTCTAAAAAGTAATTTGTTAGGCCACTAAGACACAAAAACACAAAGGAAGCACTAAGCGCTTAGTGCTTAGTGCTCATAATAAATCCTTTGTGCAATGTTAGTGCCTTTGAGTCTTCTTGTGGCTAATGTAAGTTTCATGGCTTTTTAGATAGCCTCTTTTTTGTATCTGATATCTTCTATTTGCCTTTATGCTTCGACCAGTTATCACGCAAAGTAACTGTACGGTTAAACACTAGTTTAGAATCACCCGATTCCTTATCAAGGTTGAAATATCCCATTCTCTCGAATTGAAAGTTATCGAGAGGTTTAGCATTTTTCACAAAAGGTTCTACGTAGCATTTATCAAGTACATTTAGCGAATCGGGGTTCAAAAGCTCCCTGAAATCCACCTCTTTATCGCCCGATGGGTCTTCTACACTGAACAGTCTGTCGTAAAGACGCACTTTGGCTTCAACATTCTCTGTTGCCGACACCCAGTGAAGAGTGGCTTTAACTTTTCGTCCATCGGGAGAGTTCCCTCCGCGCGATTCAGGATCGTAAGTGCAATGCAATTCGCTAATTTCACCGTTTTCATCTGTGACTACATCGGTGCACGTTACAAAATAAGCATAGCGCAAACGCACCTCTTTGCCGGGCGACAAGCGGAAAAACTTACGTGGAGGGTCTTCCATAAAGTCGTCGCGCTCGATATATATTTCTCGTGTGAAAGGCACTTCACGTGTTCCTGCCGATTCGTCTTCGGGGTTGTTCACTGCCTCCAGCATTTCAACCTGAGTTTCGGGATAATTGGTAATTACTACTTTTAGCGGGTTCAACACACCCATAACACGTTGTGCAGTTTTGTTCAAATCTTCGCGCACGGCATGTTCAAGCAAAGCTACATCAACCATACCTTCGGTTTTGGTAATGCCCACTTTTTCAACCAAGGCACGTATCGAAGCCGGAGTAAAACCTCTGCGCCTCAAGCCCGAAAGGGTAGGCATACGGGGGTCGTCCCAACCACTTACTAATTTCTCTTCTACCAGTTGCAAAAGCTTGCGCTTACTCATCATGGTATAGGAAAGGTTAAGTCGCGAAAACTCTATTTGCCTTGGCCTGTAATCGCTGTCGGCCAGTTGGTCAACAAACCAATTGTATAATGGACGATGTATTTCAAATTCGAGTGTACAAAGCGAATGTGTTATACCTTCGAAATAATCGCACTGTCCGTGGGCATAATCATACATAGGGTATATGCACCATTTGTTGCCCGTACGGTGGTGTTCGGCGTGCATAATGCGGTACATGAGCGGGTCGCGCATGTGCATGTTGGGCGATGCCATATCAATTTTTGCACGCAACACACAATGCCCGTTGGGGAATTCGCCGGCTTTCATTCTTTCGAACATATCAAGGTTCTCTTCAACCGGGCGATTGCGGTATGGGCTTTCGGTGCCCGGCCGTGTGGGTGTGCCACGTTGCTGGCTGATTAAGTCGGCAGGCTGTTCATCAATGTAAGCCTTGCCCTCTTTAATGAGCTTAACAGCAAATTCGTATAGTCTATCGAAAAAATCAGAAGCATAGTAAAGCCTGTCTTCCCAATCGAAACCAAGCCATTTTATATCTTCCATTATGGAATCAACATACTCCTGATCTTCTTTCGAAGGGTTTGTATCATCAAACCTTAGGTTACATTTACCTCCAAACTTTTCGGCGGTACCAAAATCCAGACAAATGGCTTTGGCGTGGCCAATATGCAAATATCCGTTAGGCTCGGGCGGGAAACGTGTATGTACCCTACCCCCGTTTTTACCTTCTGCAAGGTCGTTTTCAACAATTTCGTGAATAAAGTTGCGTGTTTTTGACACGGCTGTTTTGTTCTCGGTATTTTTCTCTGACATACTATTTACCTTATATTTGGCATTTTAAAAACGCAAAGTTAAACGATTTCATGAAGAAAAAACAACATGAAAAAAAAAAGAGTTTTGAAACATCATTTCTTTACATTTGCAAAAAAAAACAAACAAAGGGAATAATATCAATTGAAGACATGGAATTTTATAC
>SKHV01000450.1 GCA_007116765.1 Prolixibacteraceae bacterium
ACCTGCCACATGCTTACCCCTTGCTGGTTCGCGGTTTGCTCAAGCTTTGTCAGCGTGGTTTTGCCTATTCCGCGCGTCGGATAATTTATTATTCGCTTGAATGCCTCGTTGTCGCTACTGTTCACAATTATACGCAGGTAGGCCATCATGTCTTTTATTTCTTTTCGCTCGTAAAACGATAAGCCACCATAAATTTTGTAAGGTAGGTTTTGTTTGCGTAATTGTTCTTCAAAAATTCGCGACTGGGCATTGGTTCTGTACAAAATGGCGTAATCGGAGAATTGATTGTGTTCTGAAAGCCGGTTTTGAACTAATTCGTTTATAACCAAAGCACCTTCTTCGTTATCGGTTAGTGCTTGTAATACTTTAATTTTATTGCCGGTTTCGTTCTCTGAAAAAACTATTTTTTTGAGTTGTCGGGCGTTTTTTTCAATAATGCTGTTGGCTGCATTTACAATTGTTTTTGTTGATCGGTAGTTTTGTTCAAGTTTAAAAGTTTTGTAGCCAGGGTAATCGTTTCTGAAGTTAAGAATGTTTTCGATTCGTGCACCTCTGAATGAATATATACTTTGAGCATCGTCGCCTACTACGCAAATGTTGTTGTTCAATGCCGATAAATTTTTCACAATTAAGTATTGCGAGTAATTTGTATCCTGATACTCGTCGACAAGCACGTATTTGAACCTTTCCTGATATTTTCGTAAAGTTTCAGGGTGTTTAGACAGTAGCAAATTGGTATTGAGCAGCAAATCGTCAAAGTCCATAGCGCCCGAAACTTTGCAGCGGCGACTGTATTCTTTGTAGATATCTTTAATTTGCGGCATTCTTATTTTGATGTCGTAGTCAACAGCTCCTGGGCTTGTAGGGTAGTGAGCGGCAGTTACCAAATTATTTTTCGCCGCTGAAATTCGGTTTAAAACTGTAGCTGTTTTATACACTTTGTCGCTTAATCCCATGTCGCGTACCACACTTTTTATAAGGCTTTTCGAGTCGGAAGTGTCATAAATGGTAAAAGTTCTCGGGTAACCAATCAGTTCCGCTTCCACTCTGAGTATGCGTGCAAAAATGGAGTGAAAAGTACCCATCCACAGGTGGCGCGAAGTATCGTTTCCCACTATTTCGGCAATCCTGTTTTTCATTTCGCGTGCGGCTTTGTTGGTAAACGTAAGTGCAAGAACCGACGAGGGTGAAGTTCCCAGACGTAAAATATGTGTAATGCGGCTTGTCAATACACGTGTTTTCCCGGAACCTGCTCCGGCAATGATGAGGCTGGGGCCTGTTATGTTTTCTGCAGCCTGGCGCTGTGCAGTATTTAAACCTTCAAGGTAAGGATAGCTCATATTCAGAATTATTAAAGCGTAAATAATGGATTACGAAGCCAAAAATAATAGTTGTTACATGAAACTCTGATATTTATACTATAAAATTTTAAATTTGAATTCAACAGCACATTAAAAATGTGAATAAAGGATATGTTAAAAGCATGTAAATGTGTAATGTAAAGTAAAAAGAATTACTTTTGTTTAAATACAATTTTCTGTGTGCAAATTAGTTTATATATTATAAAAGCGACAAAGTATCATGCATAATATTTTCAGGTCAATTTTGTTATTGATAATTATATCGGCACTGCCATTTTTCTCAATGGCACAAGTCACCTCACCAAGCGCCGTTAGCGATGGTTCGCGAATGGGCGTTGATTATTTCATTTTTTGTGCATCGGGTGCCGGCTCAGCAAACGGAAGGCTTGAGGCGCAAAGTCCATTTGATGCCAATTCATCGTTTACTTGGGAGGTTTATAACCGGACTATAGGTAACTATGAATTGATTTTGCAACAAACCGATACCGAAACTTCTCAAATTAATAATTTGAGCGATGGGCTTTACCGTGTACTAATCGAGTCGGATGGTATGAGTACGCAGTATGAAACTTGGGTGCTTAATAATTGGATACATATAACGAATGCTGAAATTCCTGATTCAACCTCAACCTGCGACGGATTTTATATTGAAGCTGATTATGAATATGCTCCACTTGAAGTGTTTAACCCCAGTACGGGACAAGAATTTTCGGTGCGAAATCCGAATATCGATTTTGAAGTGCGTTGGACTCATAACAGAGAGTTAGTGCGCTCCGCTATCAGCCCTTATATATATCCTCCTATTGCTTCAAACACTCCGGTACGTTACGACTTATCGGTTGAAGACGAATTTGGATGTATTGCCGAAAGCTATGTGAATTACGACTCGAAAGTTACCGAAGCGCTTTTTGTGGCCGATCCGCTGAGTGGAGAAGCTGTGCTTGAAGTTAATTTTACCAATAATTCAGTTAATTACGATTCGGTTTATTGGTTTTTCTACAAAGACAACTACGTGATTTCGTACGAAATTGAACAGACCGGTGAAGCAGTGGACAGTATCGATTTCGTTTTGACTGAAGATTCTCCGATGCACCGTTACGAAATGTCGGGCGATTACAGGGTGCGTCTGGTAACTGTGAAAATAAACGAAACAGGGAATTGCTACGATACCTTGTACGGAGAGTTTATTCAAGTAGAAGAATTGTTTCTCAAGATTCCTAATGTGTTTACTCCAAATGGTGATGGGCTGAACGATTACTTTGTGGTTGAATCGAAATCGCTCAGAAGTTTGAATGTGAAAATATACAATCGTTGGGGAGGTTTGGTACACTCGTGGAATTACAGCAACATAACTACGAGTGATTATACTACGGAGCATTCAATATGGGATGGAAAAATAGGAAACCGCATGGCAAGCCCCGGGGTTTACTATTATGTGATACAGTACGAAGCACGCGATATAGACCGGGAAGATAGGAGGCAACGCCCAAAACGTGGAACACATTCGGGTTTTGTACATCTATTCAGAGAAAAATAGTTAGAAACTAAAATCGGGGAATACTTGATTGCCGCGGGTTTTAAAATCGAAACGCAACATTAATTCCATTGTGCCAATATTGAAATAGCGAATATCTGTGAGTGGATATTCATAAAGGAAGCCCACTTTGAAGTTTTCAATTTGCATGTGCACATAGCCACCCACCGAGTCGCTTATACGATAGCGGCTACCTACTGCAAACCTATTGTAAAACAGAAATCCAAAATCGAAATCGGCAGTTACGGGGGCACCGGCAGTTAAGATTGCCGAAACTCCCGGTTTAAAAACAAGGTTTGGAGAAATGCGGTGCATGTAAGCCCCGTGCACCATATAATGACGCTCTTCACGGCTTGCTGCTTCTACTATTGTTACATCGCGGTGATATTTGTTTTGAAGAAGTCTGGGCACTGCAAAACCTGCATAGGCATTATTGCTGTACCAAAACAATCCCACCCCAAAGTTTGACATAAAGCGGCTGAAATCGCCATAATCTATTATGTATTGATCATCTTCGTGGTAGCGGTCGAGTTGGGTAAGGGTAGCCCTTAAATAGTTAAACCCGCCTTTTAATCCAAAACTAAGACGACTGTTGCTGCTTGCTTCAATGCTATAAGCGTAGTTGAAGAATAATGCGGTAGTAGTTGCAGGCCAGTGGTTGTCGTAGGTAAAGTCGATACCGGCTCCAACCTTAATGCTATCAATGGGCATATGAAATGTAAGCGACGATGTCATTGGCGCATTTTCGAGATTTACCCACTGAGCGCGGTTAATGTTCGAAATGCTTCCTACTCCACGAACTCCGGTATAGGCAGGGTTAACCGACATGAGGTTGTTCATGTATTGCGAGTAAACCGGATCTTGCTGGGCATGTGAATATGAAACACAGAAAGTGAGCAGTACCGTAAAAATAAGTACAACTGAAAACTTCGATTCTATGTTTATAAATTTTCTCATTCGTTTGTTTGCCTACCTAAAAATGTAAATTATTCCGGTTTGATGGTTTTGCTCGTCGTTATATATCAATGTATAGTAATATGTGCCACTTGGCAGGGGACTGTTTCCTCCTAAGCTACCCTGGTTCGAATAACCATCCCAGCTATTGTCATATCCTCGTTTTTGATAAACCACATGGCCGTAGCGGTTAAATATCCTTAGCCACGAGTTTGGAAAATATTCTATTCCATCAATAATTAATGCATCGTTTTTGCCGTCGTTGTTTGGGGTGATTATTTCGGGTACACGCAGTTCTTCTATCATGAACACAACAATACCCGTTGCTGTATTTCCGCAGGGCGATACCAGTTCATAAGTCATCATGTCGTTATCAAAGAACGAGGGATCGGGATAGAATACAAAGCTTGAATCGCCAATTTGAGTAACATTACCTTGCGAGGGCTGTGTGAAATTATCAACCCATGGGAAGAAGAAACCCAAGTCGTTCGCAAGCACATTAAATTCGACGGGTACACCAGGCCATGTTTTTACCGTGTCGGGATTAGCCACAATAGGAGCTTCCTCCGGTTTTATAATAAATACAGTAGCTGTGGCCGAGTCGCCATGGGTATCGAATATGGTGTAGGTAAACCAATCGTCCTCACAGGTCATTTCTTCGGGAGTGTAGCTCACAATTCCCGTTGAGGGGTCAAGTACCGCAGTTCCGAATTTTGGTAAATCCTCAATATTCAAATAGGTATTTGAAACCACAATTGAATCGAATGGGTAGTCGGGGTCGTAATCGTTTTCAAGAATTGGAATAAATATAGTTTCTCCCAGTTCTAGAACAACTTGGTCGTCTACGGCTACAGGGGGAATGTTCCTAAACTGCACATCAATTATTACCCAGGCACTATCGGCTTGTCCCCAAATATCAACAATACGATATTGTAAGGAGTCGAGGCCGTAAAAATATATTTTGGGTGTGTAAATCACGTTGTTCTCAGTGTCAACTTCAACTTCGGCATAAAGTGGCGGTGTGATTATTTGCATTGAATCAATAATACAACGTTGATTGTCGAGCAAGGAATCGTTGGCCAGCACATCGAGAGTACTGCCCATGTCGGACGGTGTTGAAAGGTTGTTGTTCATCAGCACTTCAAAATAATCGTCTACCGCAACAAGATTGTAAATATCAAGGTCGGGTATTATGAGTACGTGCCCAATATCCGTTTCCCCATCGGGGTCTGAAATTTCGTAGGTAAACCAGGCATCGCACCAGTCAATATTTTCGGTGAAAATGGTAATGGTGCTATCGGTTTCGTTGAAAGTAATGTTGAATTGTTCGGCTTTATCGATAGCTCCGATAGTAATGATTAGCGGGTCACCATCCACATCGTAATCGTTTTTCAGTATATGTTCGAAAGTAGTAATCGTAGTATTGCTTTCCATTTCCCATATTACAGTATCGGGCATGGCTACCGGTGGGTCGTTTACGGGTTCTACCCAAACGCTAATTCGCAACTCTGCCATCACTTCGTCGTCGTTTGAAAACAAAAATAGTTCGAAGTAATCGTTGCCGTTCAAATCTTGTCCCGGGGTGTATAGTACTTGAGTGTTCTCATTTATTAATTCCCATTCCCCAATTCCAGGTGCGAGTATTTCTTCGGAATCAATTACATCGAAAAACAGGTTGTACTTCTCCAGTAGCGGCACAATTTCGAAGCTTACCGGGGTATCTTCAAGTGTTTCTATTTCGTGAAAAATGATGGTCCCGAGTTCAATAAGAATTGTTACCGTGGCTTCAGCACAAGCTCCATCGTTATCGCAAATTTGATAGGTAAACTCGTCAATTCCTTTGTTTACTGTAGGTGTATAAAGTATAGTGCCTGTGAGGCGGTCAAATTCAATAGTGCCGAGCCTTGGCCCTTCCGATTCTATGGTATCAAGCGTACTCCAAACAAGATGTCCGTCTACATCGTAGTCGTTTACAAGCACATACAGTCTTTTTGCCGCATTGTCGTTTACCACGTAATAGTCGTCGTTGGCCACAGGTGGAGTGTTGACCGGTTCCACCCAAATGTTGATTTCGGCAAAATCGCAATTGCTGCCTTCGCATAATCGATAGCTTATCCAGTCGAGACCGTTAAAGTTTTCATCGGGGATGTATGTGATTATTCGTGTGTTTTCATCGAAAAGATAAGTGCCATTCAAAGGCTCGTTGATAATCGCGAAATCAATCGTTTCTATGTTTTCAAAAGTATCGTTGTCTAAGGGGTGGTTTGGATAAATTAAGTCCAGAGTGTCGTTTTCGAACATGGTATAGCTATCGTTGTATGCTCTTAAAGTGCTTGACGGGTCACGCACTAGAATGCTTACAATTGCTTCGTCGCAACTTGGAGCAGTATCGTTCAAATCGCAAACAGTATAAATGAAGTAGTCTGGGCCAGCATAATCTTCATGAGGAGTATAAACTACCTGTCCTGTTGTTTCATTGTAGAACGCCTCGCCATTGTTAGATCCCTCAATAATAACTACCGATGTTGAATCGATGCCATCGTCCCAGTCGTAATCGTTATCAAGAATTCGAATAGTTACCGGTATGTTGATTAAGGTTGTGGCGGCATCGTCGTTGGCTACTATTGGTTTGTTGGTTGGATTGACTGTAATTACAAGCTTTGCAAAATCGATATTCCCGTTGTATGCGCTAACCGAATAATAAAGGCTATCTGTTCCGTTGAAATTGTCGTGTGGTTGATAAGTAACTGTCCACGTGTCGGGGTTGTAATGAGCTG
>SKHV01000024.1 GCA_007116765.1 Prolixibacteraceae bacterium
CGGCTTTTTTATGTATTTCTAACAGCCTCAGGCTATTTAGTTTCTTACTTCTTGTACACTTTTTGGTAACCGTAAATTGCGTTTTCGCCCAATTCTTCTTCAATACGAAGAAGTTGGTTGTACTTTGACATTCGATCCGAACGGCTCATTGAACCGGTTTTAATTTGACCGCTGTTGGTTGCAACCGCGATGTCGGCAATTGTAGCGTCTTCGGTTTCACCTGAGCGGTGCGAAGTTACTGAAGTGAAACCTGCACGGTGTGCCATTTCTATAGCGTCCAATGTTTCGGTTAAAGTACCAATTTGGTTTACTTTAATAAGAATTGAGTTGGCAGCACCCATTTCGATACCTTTCTTCAGGTATTCAACATTGGTCACAAACAGGTCGTCGCCCACAAGCTGGCATTTGTCGCCAATTGCTTTGTTGAGTTTTACCCATCCGTCCCAGTCACCTTCGTCGCAACCATCTTCAATTGAATCAATCGGATATTTCGAAATAAGCTCTGCAAGATATGCAGCTTGTTCATCGGGTGTACGTTTTGCGCCTTTTTCGCCTTCGAATAATGAGTAGTCGTAAATACCATTTTTGAAGAACTCCGAAGCGGCACAATCAAGCGCAATTGTTACATCGCTACCTGGTTTGTAGCCTGCATTTTCAATGGCTTTAATGATACTTTCAAGCGCATCTTCAGTACCGTTAAGTGCTGGGGCAAAACCTCCTTCGTCGCCTACAGCAGTACTAAGGCCACGGTCGTGCAGCACTTTTTTGAGGCTGTGGAAAACCTCGGCACCCATACGCAAGCCTTCACGGAATGTTGGTGCACCTACCGGGCGAATCATGAATTCCTGAAATGCAATTGGAGCATCGGAGTGCGATCCCCCATTGATGATGTTCATCATTGGAACCGGAAGGGTTTTGGCATTTGTTCCGCCAATATAGCGGTAAAGGGGCATTTCGAGGTAGTTAGCTGCAGCTTTTGCTACGGCTAACGAAACACCAAGAATTGCATTAGCACCCAAATTGCTTTTTGTTTTAGTTCCATCAAGAGCTAGCATCGTTTTATCAACAGCCACCTGATCTAAAGCGCTCATTCCTTCAATGGCCGGACCAATTTTGGTGTTCACGTTTTCAACAGCTTTCAAGCAACCTTTTCCAAGGTAGCGGCTTTTGTCGCCATCGCGAAGCTCAAGAGCCTCATTTTCACCGGTTGATGCTCCTGATGGAACAGCAGCCAAACCTTTAATCCCACTTTCGAGGGTTACTTCTACTTCAACGGTTGGATTACCGCGAGAATCGATAATCTCTCTGCCTACTACTTTATAAATATGCATTTTTAAATTTTTATAAGTGAATAATATAATTTTGTTTGTTTCTAGTATAATAAACATAGAAACACATAAAAAGTTATTGTTTATTGCCTTTTTTTAAAGATATAAAGACAAGGCTTTATTCTTTTTTTTCTTTTAAGCAATTTGTAAAAAGGTTCACCGAGTCGCGGTCATCGGCAATAATATATAATTTATCTTCATTCATAAGCACGGTAGAACCATCGGGTATAAAATACGTATCCTTATCACGTTTCACCAATACCACTAAAACAGACGAGGGCAAATTGAGTTCAACTATTGGTTTTCCAACACAGCTAAAATTATCATCTATCACAATTTCCTCCATCATCGAACGCATTTTATCGGCGGTTTCCCGGTCGGGAGTAAATCTATATTTAAACCTTTTGGGAACAGTAAGCCTCAAAATTTTTGCTACTATGGGTATTGATGTACCTTGTACCAATACCGAAGTGATTGTAATGAAGAAAACTATATTGAAAATGATATCGGCATTTGGCAGGTTACGTGTAAGCGGAATCATTGCAAATACAATTGGTACTGCTCCACGCAGTCCAACCCACGACAAAAAAAGCATGCTTCTATTATTTGCTTTTAATGGACCTAATATTAAAAAGACACTCAAGGGACGTGCCACCAGAATTAGAAAGAAAGATATAATGAGGCCTATACCAATATGCGGCACCACCTCGCTGGGAACAACCTGAAGCCCGAGGGTAAGGAACAAAATTACCTGCATAAGCCAGGCAATACCATCGAAATGCTTTTGAAGGCTGCGCTTATGGATAAAATCGGAGTTACCAAGCACAAGGGCTGAAACATATACCGCCAGATAAGCATTTCCACCCAAAAAATTCGTTCCTGAGAAAGTAAGCAAAACCATCCCTACGAGCAAAACAGAATATAAGCCACTTACTTCAAGATGTATCCAATTAATTACCGTTTGCATGCCTTTCCCTGCCAAAAAACCAATTATGCCGCCAACAATCATTTGCTGAAAAAACATTGGCACTACTGCCCAAAAGTTTTTTTCGGGATTCAACAAAAGAAAAAGAAACATAATGGTGAGGAAGTAAGCCATAGGATCGTTGCTCCCACTTTCCAGCTCAAGTATCTGCCGTGCATTGCCCTTTATTTTCAAGCCGCGCGAGCGCATAATCGAAAAAACAGCCGCCGCATCGGTCGATGAAACGATTGCACCAAGCAGAAGGCCTTCGAGCAAGGTAAAAGGTGTAATTAAACTCACAAACACACCAACACTGACACAGGTTATCAAAACACCAAGTGTTGACAAGAGTACACCGGGCAACAATACCTTTTTTATTTCAGCAAAACGGGTGTCGAGCCCTCCCGAAAACAATATGAAACTAAGAGAAAAAGAACCAATAAATTTTGCCAATTCAGGATTATTGAAGTTTATTCCCCCCGGTCCGTCAATACCGGCAACCATACCCAAAACAATAAACAACAACAACACAGGAACCCCAAAACGTGCAGTAGTTTTTGTAAGCATTACGCTGACAACAATTAATAAGGATCCCAGTAAAAGTATATTGTCTAATGTAAATGTCATTAAGCTTATGTTTTAAATAGTGCTGCTTTACTGAATAACTATCAACAAAAACATTTTTAAACGAAAAGTGTTGCAAAAATAATCAATTTGATAAACATATCCCATTTTCAATTTTTTCTAAATTATTAAATCTATAAGTACAAAAGTTTTCTACTTTTATACTTTGTTTCATACGCGAATGGTAAGAAAAAGGATTCAACAAAACAGTTTATACAAAAAATATCCGGGGTTTCTGTTCATCACAAAATGGATATTTATATCGCTGCTGATTAGTGTTTTTGTTGGCAGTGCTTCGGCTTTTTTTCTCACATCGTTGTATTGGGTCGAAAATATCCGCGAAGCAAACCTTTGGATAATAGCTTTGTTGCCTCTTGCCGGTTTATTTATCGGCCTTGTTTACTATTACTACGGAAAAAGCAGCGAAGCCGGCAACAACCTTCTTATTGAACGTGCCACAAAGCCTTCGGGCGAGCGCATTCCCCTGCTGATGGCCCCACTGGTATTGGGCGGCACCTTGCTTACCCATCTTTTTGGCGGATCGGCCGGGCGTGAGGGCACAGCCTTGCAAATGGCAGGATCAATATCCGACCAACTTACAAAACCACTCAAACTCAACCAAAACGACAGGAAAATACTGATTATAGCTGCCATAGCGGCCGGGTTCGGATCGATTTTTGGCACACCTTTAGCCGGTGCTATTTTTGCCCTCGAAGTTATTGTTATCGGCAAAATTAAATACGATGCTATTTTTCCCGCATTTATGGCTGCCATTTTATCTGACTATGTAACATCAGGCATTTGGAAAGTGGGGCACATGGATTATTCTATTGCTTCAATTCCCGAAATATCGGCCTTGAATATTTTGTTCGCAATTGCGGCCGGGATAGTCTTTGGTATTGCAGCTGCTATTTTCAGCAAGGCAAACCATGCAAGCAGTAGGTTTTTCAAAAAACAGATTAAGTACCCGCCATTAAGGCCTTTTGTAGGTGGATTAATAATTGCTGCTGCTGTTTTTGCTTTGGGAACTACCCGATACATTGGTCTTGGAATACCGGTAATATCCGATGCATTTAACCAACAACTGCCCCCTTACGATTTTGCATTGAAAATTATTTTCACGGCCATAACACTTGGCGCAGCTTTTAAGGGTGGTGAAGTTACACCGCTTTTTTTCATAGGGGCAACTTTAGGTAACGCAATAGCGTGGTTTATCCCCCTTCCCATGAGCCTGCTTGCAGGTATGGGTTTTGTAGCTGTTTTTGCAGGAGCAACAAATACTCCACTGGCCTGTAGTGTAATGGCCATTGAACTTTTTGGTGCTGAATGTGGCGTATTTGTTGCAATTGCATGTGTGGTCGCCTACCTTATGTCGGGCAACAATAGCATTTATAACGGACAGTTTATTGGCCAACCAAAGCATGTTTATTTTGGACTTTATACAGGAAAAAAAATACAAGATATTAAACCATAATATATGAAGGCATTTATTACATTAATTATTTTATTCATACATACAAGCTTAAGCGCTCAGCAGCAAGCACTTAGTTCTATCATGGAGAATTTCATGAACGACAGCTGCATAAAAAACGCACCTGTAAGTATATATGCATCGAACATCCAAACCGGCGAAGCATTAGTGGATATAAACGGACGGCTATGCATCACCCCGGCATCGGTTATCAAATTAGTAACAACGGCTACGGCACTTGAGGTTTTAGGCTCCGATTTTAGGTTCAGTACAACCCTTTGGCATACAGGAACAATATTGGGCGATACCCTTTATGGCGATATTGTAATTACAGGTGGTGGCGACCCAACATTGGGCTCACAGTATTTCAACAATAA
Organism: Prolixibacteraceae bacterium; assembly: GCA_007116765.1. GTDB lineage: Bacteria > Bacteroidota > Bacteroidia > Bacteroidales > Prolixibacteraceae > Roseimarinus. Next base: position 4,765 of record SKHV01000024.1, read on the forward strand.
GCAACAAAATTTTCTTGATATTTGGGCCGAAGCCATTAAAGAAGCCGGCATTTTACACATACAGGGAAATATTGTAGCCGACCCATACATTTATCCCGATCAGGATGTACCACAAAGCTGGGTATGGGAAGACTTGGGCAACTACTATGGAGCAGCAGCTCAAGGCATAAATCTTTACGACAATACCTTTAGAGTATTCTTTAATACCTCGCCGCTTAACGGAGGAAAAACAGAAGTCATACGTACTGAACCGTTGATCCCTGGACTCGAAATTGATAATTATGTTAAAGCCTCAACAGATATGCGCGACAGAGCCTTTGTATATGGAAGCCCTTTTGACAGTTATAGGGTAATTAGGGGAACTTTACCACGCGGACGTCATTCATTTAGCATACGTGCTTCCATCCCCGATCCTGCATCTCTGTTGTCATATGAGTTAATGAAAACCCTCAATAGCAAATTAATATCAATTAATGGTTCATTTTTTAAACAAAAACTAAGTACTGAAACTGTTCCAGAACAAATAATACATGTACACCAATCACCTGAACTAAACGAAATAATTAAACAACTTAATTATGAAAGTGTCAATCTATTTGCTGAACAGTTGTGCAAGCATTTGGGTCTTGTTTTGAAAAACGAAGGCAGTACTAAATCTGGAACTGAAGTCATTTCAGAATTCTGGGAAGCAAAAGGAATTGAAAGCGGCAATATGTTTTTGGCCGATGGAAGCGGCTTGTCAAGGTATAACGTTATCAATTCAGAAACACTAAATAGAATATTGGCTTATATGCAAAACCAAAGTGAACATGCCAGGCATTTCATTGAATCTGTCCCCCTTACAGGCATTAACGGAACCCAACAATATTATTTTCAAAGTTCTAATATAAAAGGGAAGGCAAGGGCAAAAACAGGATCAATGACTCGCGTAAGAAGCCTTGCCGGATATATGGAGACTCAAAATGGCACTCCTGTTTCTTTTTCGATTATTACCAATAATTTCAATTGTGGCAGTTTTGTAATGGCTGCTAAATTGGAAAAAATACTTGAAGCCATCTATACTGACTTTTAAGAATTCAATCACTCTATTCTTAAAAAAAAAGAAAACATTCTATTGAATTAATTTTTGAAAGTAAAAAATACTTTTAATTTTGTTCCTGTAAATCAAAATAGCATGTATAATCATCCTAAACAATTAATTGCTGTGGATTGCATCATTTTTGGATTTGAAAATGATGAGCTCAAACTATTGGTTTTTGAGCGATGGATTGAACCTCACAAAGGAAAACTATCGTTGTTAGGCGGGTTGGTTAATCCCGATGAATCGGTGACCAATGCGGCAAAACGTGTATTGAACCAAATTTCAGGACTCGATGACATATACATGGAAATGGTCGATGTTTTTTCAGAAGTAAACCGCGATTCAGGTGGCCGGGTAATCAGCGTTGCATATTATGCCCTGTTGGAAATCAATGAACAAAACAAACAACTCATTGAAAAAAACAGTGCAAAATGGATATCATTACTCAAACACCCCAAACTTATACTCGACCACAACGAAATGCTGGAAAAAGCGATTGAAAAGCTCAGGATAAAGGCAAGCTACGATCTAATTGGAGAACACCTGCTTCCAAGGAAATTCACTCTCCTGCAACTACGGAAACTCTACAATGCAATTTTCAATAAGGAGTTTGATCCCGGAAATTTCAGAAAAAAAGTTTTGTCGTTAAATGCACTACAACAACTACCTGAAAAAGACACAAACGAGTCGAAACGGGGAGCATTTTACTACCGCTTCAGAAAGAGAAAAACAAACAGCACTTTGCAACAGATATTTAAAATATAACAATCAA
>SKHV01000079.1 GCA_007116765.1 Prolixibacteraceae bacterium
AATTCGTCAATGTTCGCTGTTTTGATTTTTATATGACTTTCGGGAATACCTAAACCTAATAATTGTTCTTTCAGTTTTTCAAATGTGGTATTGTCATCTTTTGTTTTGGGTTGTGCCTGAAATAGCACAATTGGTCTAATGTACTTGCCGGTTTCGGCTTCTTGCTTTTTGGCAAGGTTTTCCAATTTGCGTTGCAAGTGTAAAGCGTTGTTGATTACTTCCGTTTTATCGTGGTTGTTGTACACGATTACTGGAAGTTTTACCATATGTTCCTTTTTCAATTCTATGGCAGGAACAAGGCTTACAATGTTGCTATTGTCTTTTGGTGTAGCAGTTAAATCAAGAATGAATGATGGGTTTAAGTTTTTGAGCATATCTACACTCAATACACTTTCTGCATTGTGGCTTTCGTCAACTACCAAAACAGGATTCAGGTAACGCAAAACATTGATTAATGCGGTATCGTCAACGCCACTCAAAATATGTTCACTGTTTTTATATTGCGAAACAAAAGTTTCTAACTGCCCGTTTTCCTGGAATACTTTTCTGTCTTCCTTGTTGTTGGCTCTTAAACTGGAAAAGCTCATTACAAAAATACTCAACTGGCCTTTTACTACTGTTGGGTTGAAATTTGAACCTTGCAATAAATCTGCTTTTTGATAAATCTCTACTCGGTTATAAAAAAAGCGAATTAAGTTTTTGACGATATGGATGTTCTGGATTTGAAAGGGTATTCACAGTTTGTTGCAATAAATTACTCCAGGGTACTAACCAAATTACTGCTTTGGGTTTTGCTGAATCGTAAGCCGAAAGAATGCTATGCAAAGCATTTACGGCAATAAAAGTTTTCCCGCCTGCCGTCGGTACTTTTACACAAACGTGCGCAGCATTTGGAATGTTGTTTTTGTAGCCTTCCATACCTGTACCATCCAACGGATTGTAAGTGCCAATTTTGTCTTCCCAATATTGGTTAAATGCTTTTGCCAAGCTTTTATGCTCTTGAACATACCCCAAGTATTCTTCAAGATTCTCAATTACTTTTCGCTGATAACTTTTTAATTCCACTTTTTTCTAATTATAATTTATGAATGTTGAATGTTTGTGCACAATAAAAGGCTGATATCTGTGCATGATATATTTTTGTGCACAAAAAAAGGTTGATGATTGTGCATGATAATTTCTTGCCGATAAGAATGGTTATTCATTGGCCTTGATATTTTCTTGCGGATAAGAAATAGCCTTTTTTTTCCATTATAGTTTCTATCATAAGTTCAGTTCTCATTTTGTTTTATCGTTCTTTCAATATTTTTAATCACTAGCGTCCACTAAAACTTAATATGCGTTCTTTGAAATCCCTGTATTCGTAAATATTACTGCAGCAACTGTAAATGATGTCAACGCGATGGATGTTATTCCATATGAAACAGATGCCTATTATGTGTTTTATCGGGGAAACGTTGATTACACCAGGCTCTACAGAATAACCAAGCTATCTGCCTTTTTTGTCGTCCGTGCCAAATCCAATTTGGAGTTTGAACGCATGTTCTCCCGGAAAGTTGATAAAACTATGGGCATAAAGTGCGACCAGATTGACAGGGTTTTACGTATCAAAGCAATATCCAATTGAGAAAAACGAGGTACGGCATTTGTACTTCAATGGAAAATTCGGGATTATTGGGAATATTGAATTTTATCCTCTATATGCTATCGAAAACTTTTCAGGAAACGAATAACAGTTGTGTGCATCAAACAAAAAGTTCAAAAATCATTAAAAATTACTAAAAGCGTTTTCAATTTCAATTTCAATTTTCACCCATTCGTTGAATATTTTGTTTTCCTTGGGCGAATCAATGTAATGCTTGAAGTGGTTTCGGCTTGTTTTTAGTAAACTTATTTCTTTTTCGATGTATTTTCTGATGCCGTATGTGCGTAAAAAGGCCAGCATTTTATCGTCGATTTTGCAGTTCTGATCAATAAACACATTAAAAACCTGATTATGAAACAGGTAGCTTTCTTCTATTGATTCGCCATATTCGATTTGGTATTTTAAATTGTTAAATACCGGAAAAAAATCGGGTCTGCAGTATATGTTTATGTTAACTTTCTTGTCAGGGGTAATGTATTTGCTAATGTAATTTTCGGTGGTGTGTTTTACAATTTTCAACAGATGCACTACTGCAACCGATTCTTCAGGATTATAGGCGCTTAAGCTGTAGCTGTTGATTCCGGTTTTAATGGTATCGGTGTTTAATTTGTATGAGTAAGTTATTTTTAAATCGGGTATTTTATCCTGATTTATAATATCAACAGTAGTGTTAAATAAAACATCTGTCGGACTTAAACTGCTTCCTTGCATTTGTTTTATCAGTTCATCTTTTAATACGTATATGTTTTTTTTAATACTGTCAATTTCTGCTTGAGCGCTAACTAGTTCGGTGTGCTTAAGTTCATATCCGTTTTCGATTGCAGCAAATATATTGTCGTTGCTTCTTCTTATTCTGCTCGATACAAAATAGGCAATTTTGCCGTTGTGGTGAATATTTAGCCCGTAATCGTTTGCTCGACTGTTTATTGGAGCCGGTAACATTTGGGGTTCGGAATAGCTGTTTGTTTCGGGAAGCGATGCATATATATTGAACGATTTTTTGCGCATGTGCCCGTTTGATGCAAAATAAAGGATTCCGTTTTTATCGATAAAGGGTGTGATTTCGTTTTTACGAGTATTGATTTTTGGACCTAGGTTTTTGGGTTCCTGCCATTGTCCGTTTACCCTACGGCTAAGGTATATGTCGCTTTTTCCGTATCCGCCCGGCATGTCACTCACAAAAAACAGCGAGTCGCCTGTAATACTTATAGCAGGGTGCCCTACTGAATACCTTGGGTTGTTGTAAAGGAATTCTTCTTTATATTCCCAATTGCCATTTTTTAGTTCATAAATTGCCATTTTGAGGCGTACCTGTTTTTTATAAACAAGTCCTTTATTGAAAAAAGCGTTTTCGTAGTTCGATTTAGTTACAAAAAGTTCGCCGGTTGCATTGCAATAAGCCGATGGCCCATCGTGAAATTCAGAACTAAGATTTTCTTCTATTGCACGGTTAGGTTCAGGCTGAATGCTTTGGTGCATAAAAGTGCTGTATATGTCGAAAAAGTTTTCATTTTTAAATGCATGGTGATTTGTGGGGTTCAGGCTTGAGAAATACAGAACTCCGTTTATTATGAATGGACCAATTTCAGTTTCTTTTGTGTTAACCGATGTTTCGGCAACTGTAATATTGCCGGAAGGCAATCCGAAAATGATTTCCTGAGCTATAGTGCCTGAAACTACAAAAAGTAGTATGAGCAAATACATTGTTTTTTGGATAATATGACTAATTATGTACTTCATTTTAAATTAGAAATATCGGGGTGAAGTAAATTTTGTTTTACTGAGGCTGAATTCGTATGAAAGCATAATTTCGTGAGTGCCTGTAGAAAATGCATTCAACCCGGTATTGTGCATCATATCGTATGCATAAGCTACTCTTAAGTTGTCGCCAAGTATAAGATTTGCATTGATGCCTACGTTAAGGTCGTCAGTAGTACGGTACATGGCACCTATCCATACACGGTTTGCAAACAAAAAGCTTACATTAATGTCGGCAATTACGGGTGAGTTTTCATTGTATATGATGTTAAATGTTGGTTTAAAGTCAATGCCCTCGGCTAAGTGAAGCACAATTCCACCAATGATAATAAACTTATTGAAATTGGGTGTGTAGTTGTTTTCGAGAATATTATTGATTGAAAATCCAGAGAAAAAAATATTGTTGTAAATAAAAGTGCCAATACCAAAATTGGGCATCCATAGTTCATTTTGATGGTTTAAAAAAGCAGGGTCGTTGGGATCAATAAGCTTAAACCCTGCCATGTTGTTTCTGTAGTTTTGCATTCCCCCTTTTAAGCCCATTCGTAGTATCGTGTTATTTTTTATTCTAATACCGTAAGAATAATCGAGATAATAATAATTTCGGTTTAATTCTCCAATATTGTCGTTCAATATTGAAAAACCCACACCTGTTTTTTTATTGGCTGTCGGGTATTGAAAAGTAATTGAATTGGATTCCGGATTGTTTTCAAAATCTGACCATTGTTGTCTTGAGATAACCGTAAAGCCGGCATTATTCCATGAGCCTGTATATGCAGGGTTGAATGCCTGTATGTTGAACATGTATTGGCTGTAAAGGGGGTCGCTTTGGGCATTAGCTATGAAAAAACACAGCAAAAGCGGCAAGAAAAGTAAATTTGATTTAAAGAGCCAGTTCATACTCAATGCTTAAGGTAAATTGATTTTTTATATTCTTCATGTTCATTGAGTTTACATATCAAAAAGTAATAACCTTCGGGTAAGGTTTGGCTTCCCTGCTTTCCGTTTGCCATAAGGCTGCCGTTCCACCAGTAGGTGACTGGGTTTTCAGTGTTAATATCTTCATTGCTATGATGGTAAACCAATTTGCCGTAGCGGTTGTAAATTTCAACACGGGCTTGTGGGTAATTTTCTAATCCAACAATTTCGAACAGATCATTAATACCGTCGTTATTGGGAGAGAAGGCGTCGGGTATAAAAAATGTATTTTCAATGTTTATTTTGTTTGCAAGTAGCGTAAATGTTTTTTCGAAGCTTTTACCGTAAGGATTTTCAGTTTTAATTCTTATTTGAAAACTATTTTTTTTGTTATAGTCAAAAATAGAGTTGCTGTGCAGTTGGTTAGCTGCAATAAAGAAACTGCTATTGTCAGCACTTCCTTCGCCTTCGGCAAGTTGATATGTGTATGTGACCAAGGGCGAATTAAGATTATCGATGGTAGAAATATATCCAATCAGGTGTCCCAATTGAATATTTTCATCGAAAGTAGTATTCGACAATTGAATGTCGGTTATTTCGAGTTCTGTGCCGCGTTCTATGAATATAGTGAAGTTTTTTTGGAATGTATAGCCAGCCCTGTCGCGCGTTTCTATAAGGATGCTGTAACTATGTTTTTCGTCGTACTTAAAAACTTCTCTTGTATGTAGTTGGTTGCCTGCAATAAAGAAGCTTTCGTTGTTGGTATCGCCTTCGCCTTCAGCGAGGTAGAAGCTGTGCCAGTCGTCGTGGTCTTCGTCTTCGGCCGATAGTTTGCCCACTTCGGTGCCTACGGGCATATTTTCAACAACTGAATGGTTTGTGAGATAAATGTTTGTTGGTTTATTGTCGCCTATAGGCTTGAATTGCAGGGTGATATTTTCCGACTCGATGATTAGCCCCGGTACCAGCGTGTTGCTAATTTTGCAGTAATAGCTGCCAATGTTGCTTTCTTGTATGTTTTCGAGCCTGAAATTTGATTGTGGACGGGCTTCGCCAAGGGGTTCGTTATTGAAGTACCACTGGTAGAGGTTTTGTGTGCCCCCACAATTAATTTCGAGGGTGTAATTTGCTCCCGAATCGACATTTACCACATAGCTTTGACCAATTTTATTCTGGGGTGCATAAAAGAAGCCCCGCCCGAAGAGTTCTGTTTTATCTTCGAAGTCTTCAAATGTTAGGTTATTGTAATACACCTCAATGTTTTGCAGGTCAGCCAGGTAATGCAGGCTGTCTGGCAAAAAACCACTCAGGCGGTTCGAGGCCAGCGAAAGCTTTCCAATTTTTGTTAGCTTATTGAATTCTGAAGGGATTTCTCCGTTTAAGTTATTCCTGTCGAGAAGCATTTCGGTTAGTGCGTTTAACGAACCCAGTTCAGGAGGTATTTCCCCGCTAAGCTGGTTTACACTCAGGTTGAGACTGGCAAGCAAGTTTAGCATACCCAGTTCGGCCGGAATGCTTCCGTTGAGCTGGTTAAGGCTTAGGTTAAGGATTCTGAGAGCCGTGGCCTCGCCAAGTTCAGGGGGTATAGTGCCACTTAACTGGTTCATGTTCAAGTAAAGCTGTTGCATGCGGGTGAGTTGTGCCAGTTGTGGTGGTATTGACCCGCTCAACGAGTTGCTTTCGAGGCGCAGGTAATGCATCATTTCCATATTCCCCAGCTCGGGTGGAATGCTACCCGAGAGTCTGTTTTGTTGCAGGTACAGGTATGTTGCCTTTTTTAAGTTGCCCAATTCAGGCGGTATATTCCCGGTAAATTCGTTGTTTTGCAGTTGCAGCACCCGCATTTCGGTAAGCTGACCCAGTTGGGGCGGCAGATGTTCGCTTAATTTGTTGCTGAATAAATATAAATATTGAAGTGCCTGCATGTTTCCTAGTTCGGATGGTATTGCGCCCGTTAATGAATTGCTATACAAGAATAATCTTAGCAAGTTGTTTAATTGACCTATTTCGGGAGGGATATTGCCGTTGAACCGGTTTGTATACAGGTATAAATATTGCAGGTTTTGTAGCATGCCCAGTTCGGGGGGAAGTAGGCCACTTAGGGCATTGATTGCAAGGTTCAGGGTTCTCAAATTTGACAATTGTCCAATTTCGGGGGGGAGTTCCCCGCTTAGTTGATTCGAGTGGGCAGTAAGTGAAGTTAAGTCCGTAAGCAAGCCAATTTCGGGCGGTATGTTTCCGTTAAGCCTGTTGGAAAACA
>SKHV01000227.1 GCA_007116765.1 Prolixibacteraceae bacterium
GGTAATGTGACCGATGGTGGCCCCGATATAATTTTTGAAAAACAGCTTTCAACACAGCTCGATACACTGAACCCTACGGTAAGGCTAGTTCCCAAACAAGCTTTATGGACCGGGGTACCCATGATTGACGTGTTCAACACCCTTGTGAAATCGCAAAAAATCCCAATTTTTGCCGGGCCTACCGAACCTTACAACAAATTGCTTTCGCAAATTGCAAAAGGTGCTCAGGCCGATGTTATTGTATTTGCTGGAATTGGTCTGAAATTCGACGAGTACCATTATTTTAAAGAAGAACTTTCGAAGTCGGGGAACATGGATAAAACCATTATGTTTACCCACTTGGCAGGTGAACCGCAAATTAAAGGTTTAATGCTGCCCGATGTGGCACTTACAGTTGCACGCGAGTTTGCCGACCAAGGGAAAGACGTGCTGGTATTACTGACCGACATGACCAACTGGTCGAATATTCTACGTAACGTAGCCAATTACCAGGATATGATACCTTCGCTACAAGGTTATCCCGGTTCGCTATATTCTGAATTGGCACGCCGTTACGAGGTTGCTGCCGATATTGAAGGAGCCGGTTCTATTACCATTATTGGTGCTACCACCCTCGAATCGCTCGAAGACCCTGTACCCGATAATACCGGTTATATTACCGAAGGGCAATTCTTCCTCGAAGGCGGAAAACTCAAACTTGCCCGCTCATTATCACGATTGAAGCAGCAGGTAAACGATAAAACCCGCGAAGACCACCGTGCAATTATGACTGCAATGGCTTCGCTTTTGGCCGATGCCGAAAAAGCACACGAAGCAGCAGAAGTTGGTGCCGCAAACGACAAATACTCGCAAAAACTGTTGCGTTACCGGACCGATTTTATTGAAAAAATTGAGGAACCATTTGGTGCTCCGATAGAACTAGAAGAAGCTCTTGATATGTGCTGGGATGTAATACGAAAGCATTTTGAACCATCCGAAACCGGCATTAGTGAAAAACTTATTTCAAAATTTTGGAATAAATAAACGGATAACTAAGCGTAATTTTCTAATGACGAAAAAAAATGAAAGAAATAAAACAAAGTACTGAAAATCTTGAAGCCATTATTTCCAAGTTAAAAAAACAAGGAATAGAAGCCGGCGAAACTGAAAAAGAAAGAATTTTATCAGAAGCAAAACAAAAAGCTGAAAAAATTATTGCAGAAGCTGAAACAAAAAGCAATGATTTATTCGAAAAAGCGAAAGCCGAAGCAGATCAATTGGAGAAAAATGCCAAATCAGCCATCAAACAAGCATCGCGCGATGTAATTGAAGCCACAAAAATTTCAATATTAAATAAGTTGAAAGCTGTTTTTGGTAATGAGTGCGAAAAACTGTTTACCGAAGAGCAATATGCAAAAGAATTGCTCAAAGCTATAATTAAGTCGGTAGAAGGTGATAAAAAAGTTGAAGTAAGTCCCGGGTTAGTGAAAAAAATGCAATCGTTCCTGGTTGAAAACAAACTTTCGGAAGGCATTGAAATTAAACCAATGGCACAAAGCGAAGCCAAGATTTCGGTCACCTGTACCGGTAAAGAAGGGGTCAACTTCGTGTTAAGCTCGAAAGACATTGAAGATGCAATGTTTACTTTAATGAATAAAGAATTAGTTGAACTTGTAACTAAAAACGAGGAGGAATAAGTATGTCGAACGTGGTGTACCTTATTAGTAGTTTACCCTCGTTGACTTATGGCAAGCCTGCACCGGTTTCTATGGATGAATTTATGCGCGATGCCCAAAACCAGTTGTCGGATGACGACTACGACAAATTAGAGGCATTGGACATAAGGCGTCTGGACAAAAACCCCGAAACCGGCAAGCTGAAAAGTGTTCTTGAACTTTTTGATGAGTTGCAAACAGATAAATTCGAAATAAGGGAAGCAAAAAAACTAGGCCGCTCTCCCAACGTACTTACTATTTCCAAAAAAGTACTTGACCAAAACCCACTCGAAATTGAAGAGTATTTCATGGAAACTTTATGGGACGAGCTTCACTCTGTTGAGTCGACCGAAAGCTTTACTTTAACTGAAGTTTTTGTTTATAAACTCAAGCTGCAGATACTCGAAAGGCTTGATTCGTTCAACACCGAAAAGGGGCTCGAAATACTCGAAAAAGTGGTTAACCCACCTAAGGAAGAAGCACCTAAAGAAGAGGAAGATAATTAATTATGGCACGACTCAAAATAAAATATACCAAAACCGAACGGGCCAGGCAGAAGAAAATCCTCAAGGTATCCTTGCGCATGCTTCCCTTGTTCGAAGCAATGGAAAAATCGCTGATGGTTACCATTAACAGTATTTCCGAAAGCATTGAACGCTTGCGCTCGGCAATTGAGGAAAACAAAAGCCAGGCCGAACCCTGGTTAGCTGTTATGAGTGATTCGTGGGCCGATGTGAGTTCCTTTATCTCGGTAAAAAAGGTTAAAACAAAACCGGTTGATGTGGCAGGTGTGCGTGTAGAACAATACGATAGTGTTGACTTCGAAGTGGCTCCTGTTACCAACGAAATGCCACTATGGGTTGACGATGCAATTGAACTTATGGAAGAGCAACTTCAGTTAATTGCTGAAATTGAATGCCTTCAAAAGCAAATAGAACTGCTTGAAGAAGAATTGCTTGAAGTAAGGGCACGTGTTAAACTGTTTGAGAACAGGCGCATACCCAATGCAAAAACAGCCATTCGCAAAATCAGTCAAAAATTACAAGACGATGAGCGATTGATGATTGCAACAGCGAAAGTGGTAAAAACCAAAAATGCAGAGGAGGCAGCACTATGATAGTAAAAATGAAAAAGCTGACACTCTTGATGACCGAATCGGAAGTTGATGCCGATTTAACATTGCTTGGATATTTGGGTGTAGTACATGTAAAACCCTTCAAACCGGCCAAAGACGAATCGATTGACCGCGTTCAGACAAGGATAGAATTAATGGAAAAAGCCATTTCAATTCTTGAAGAGTTTGAAAACGACCCTTTGCCCGAAGATGATAAAGAAAACAACAACAATGAACTGCATGGCGAAGTAACGCTTATGGAGCAGGTGCTTAAAGCCGATGAAAAACGGAAACAGCTAATAAAACAACTTGAAACCCTCAATAAAAATAAGGAATGGTACGCCGAATGGGGTAAAGTTGACACTTTAGACGTAAAACAACTGGCCAAAGCCGGTCTTTTCATCAAAATATACTTGCTCAATAAAAAAGAGCTGAAACACATCGAAAGCAGAACCGATGTTGTTATTGCAGGACAAAAAGACGATTTGTACAAGGTGGTACTTATTTCGGAAAATGAAAATGTGAAATTAAAATTTGAAGAAGTTAGTATCCCCAAATTCCGCGATTGTTCTATAAAAGATTGCATTTTGGAAGCAGAAGCTGAACTTTATGCCAACAAAAAACTCTTGCAAAGCTACCATACTCAAATTGACTTGCTGCGCGATGCCCTTGACGAACGCAACAGGCGTTATATGGTAAGAACAGTTCAATATGGAGGCGAATTGGTCGATGAAAAATTCAACTACTGGCAAGGCTATTTGCCTGTCAATTCGGTTGACAAATTCGCGGCTATGGCCGGCAAAAACAACTGGGGATATTTAATAGAAGAACCGTCGCAGGACGACATGGACGATGTGCCAACACTCATACGCACTCCCAAATGGGCCGAAAAGATTAAGCCCGTGATGAATTTCATGGGGCTTGTACCCGGTTACAACGAAATGGATGTTTCGCATGTGTTCATGATATTCTTCACATTTTTCTCGGGCATACTTGTGGGCGATGCCGGTTACGGACTGGTATTTTTGCTGGTTACACTCCTTGCCCACTCCAAGCAGAAATTTAAGCCGCAAATCGAGTTTGGTTTGCTGTACACGCTCTCCTGCTCCATTATGCTTTGGGGAATTATTACCGGAACGTATTTCGGTGTTAAAGAAATAGCCGAGATACCAATACTTAGTCAATTGGTAATTTCAAAAATATCCAGTTTTGGCGGCGACGATTTGTTCCTTCAAAAACTCATGTTTATTGTAGGCGCAATACATTTGACCATTGGCCACTTACAGGCTGCCTGGAAATATAGCAACAGCGTAAAAGCAATTGCTCAATTTGGTTGGGTTGCCATAATATGGGGACTTTACCTGTTTATAAATCAAATGGTGCTGCTAATACCGGCTCCGGCTTATATGTTGTGGCTTTTCGTGGGCGGAATTGTACTGGTTGCACTATTCTCAAACCCGGGTAAAAACTTTGTGAAAGGAATGGCTACGTCGTTGGGCAATTTGCCACTAAGTGTAATTAGCGGCTTTTCCGATATCATTTCGTACATACGGCTTTATGCCGTTGGCCTCGCCACGGTGCTTATGGCAGTAAGTTTTAACGAAATGGCCATTGGCGATGGCATCACAACGGTATTATCAGGCATTGCCGCCATACTCATACTGGTTCTGGGGCATGCATTGAACATGATACTGGCCGCAATGGCAATAATAGTTCATGGTGTACGCCTCAATATGCTCGAATATGCAGGGCATGCCGGTGTTGATTTTTCGGGCAGTGAATACACGCCATTCAAATTAAAAAACGAAAACAATAACAACAATTAAAAAATTTATACTATGACATTAACAGCAATTTTAGGAGAAATAGGGTTTGGTAGTCATGCCATTACAGTAGGATTAGGCGGTTTAGGTTCTGCAATAGGAACCGGAATAGCGGCCTCGGGAGCTATTGGGCTTTGGAAACAATCCATCAAAGAAAACAAGAAAATGCCACCTTTGGCTCTTGCAATGGTGGGTATGCCCCTTAGCCAGATTATTTATGGTATGATTTTTATGAACGTGGTATCGGGTGCCAATTTGCCGGCTGAAGCCGATGTGAGCCTTATTATTATTTCCTTGTTCGTGGGTATTGCCATTGCCGCATCGGCCATTATGCAGGGAAAAGCCGGAGCAGCGGCCTGTGCAAACCTGGCCGTTGACAGCAAGCAGGGAGCAGGTATGTACATTGCCGCTATGGGTATTATCGAAACAGTGGCACTTTTGGCCATGGTATTTGGTATGGGTGCACTGCCAAGTGCGTAAATATACTCTCGATATTCATAAAACAAGCTTCTCAAAAGTAGGTGAAATCATCGCTTACTTTTGAGAAGCTTTTGTTTATCAGCGAGTTTCTACCAATATTTTGCACCTACGGCGCAAAGCCTTTGAAGGTGACAATGATTGTTCTACCCACAGCTTACACCTACGGCAAAGGGTAATTGCCTTTTGTGTTGGAATTTATTTCGTACTTCGTAATTCGTAATTCACAATCCCGTTAGGGATTCAATGTGGGTAGAAAATACACAAAATAAAAAACCCCTCTCCGTTTCTGGAGAGGGGAAAACATTTTTTTTTGAGGAAAACAAAAATAAAATTGAGGATGAGAATATTTTTAGAAATAACGTGGCGACAAAATACGTTGTCCGCGCGGTACAATGGTGTATGAGAAAAATATCTCATGCGTACCCATGTTATACTGATTCAGTCGTGAGTTGTTGTAGTCATACGAATATCCAATTTGCAGTCCTTCCTGAACTTCAACTCTAAGGTGTGCTCCAATTGCATCGCCAAAACGATAGCTAAGTCCGGCCCACAATCGTTCGTACAAGATTACTGTACCCGTGGCTTCAATCGAGAAAGGCGATCCGTTCACCATACGGAACATGGCAGTAGGTTTGAATTTCATAATGGCACTGACATCGAAAATTGAACCTGCGGTTAAAAACAGGTGTCGTTCTTCGCGGCCCACAATTTCGTAGGTTATTTCTTCGTTGCTAAACGTGTTTCTGAAAAGTTTGGGAATTGAAGCACCTACAAAAAAGTGTTCGTTATAATAATAGGCACCCACACCGGTATTGAACAGGAATTTTGAACTCAAAGGCGCATTGGCTACCCAACTGTCGTACTCGTGTGTAATGAGCGAGCGTAAGTCTTTTTGATAATAGTTAAAGCCAACTTTCATTCCCAACGATAAGCGTGATTGAGGACCATAATCGATATGGTAGGCATAATCCAAATACACTCCGGTTTGCGATAGCGGGCCAATATCATCGTGAAGGAAGGTAAACCCTACTCCTACTTTATATTCGAGGAATGGCGAGGCTACCGAAAGCGAAGTAGTGGTAGGTTGCCAGTCGAGGCCTACCCATTGCTTACGGAAAATCCCGTTGAAATTGAGGTGTCCAAAGCTACCTGCATAAGCCGGGTTAATCAGAATCGGGTTGTTCATGTATTGTGTGAACATGGGATCCTGTTGACCATAACTGCTTATGCCTGCGAGCATCAACATCCAAAGGATAATATGTTTAACAAATTTAAACTTCATTCATTTTCATTCATTAACGTTCAAGGAAGAGCGCTCCTGCTTTCTCTTTTTCTCTTTCTTTTCCGTATTTCAATATATAATAATATACACCCACCGGGAGTTGGCTATTTCCTATGGCTCCTCTTCTGTTCGAA
>SKHV01000074.1 GCA_007116765.1 Prolixibacteraceae bacterium
GTAAGCTTTTCGGCTTCTATAAACTTTTCTATTCTATCTCGCATAATCTCATTAATTACATTACTAAACCAGTTTACAATTCACTTAATTACAAATGTAATAAAAAAAAGTAAACGCCAAATCACATTTGTACAAAACAGATGAGGTTACAATTGTATCGTGTTTCACATATCAACATTAAACCGCTTTTACAATTAACTTATGAGCTGTAAGTTATATGAAAAACAACAAATGAAGTAATAGTTTAAATTAAATGACTCATTAAGCTGGATAAGAATACTATAAAGACATATAAACCGCTGACAACGTCAATATAATTACATTTGTTGGATATTTGTGGTGTAACATTAAACAAGCACTTCAATAAAAGTCGCTAATAAACTGGCTATATGAATGTTAGTGTATATAAATTGAGTGGTTATGAAAATTGAGTTTTGCATGTAGTTGATTGTAGATATGTAACTTAAATGTGTGTGTTTTGCTGTGTTTTTAAGTGTGGAAATTGCTTTTGAAGCCTAATTTTTGCATTACAAATGTAAATTACACAAATGTCCCCTACTCTTTTTTTAAATGTTGTTATTTACAGTACTATTATCTGTGGAACTATTATTATCTTCAGAAAAATCCAACTAAATACTGTAACAGGTATTCACGCTTGAATAACTTTTTCTGAAACAATGTTTTCTTGTTCTGTTTCCATTTTTCACACACTTGCATGAGGAAAAAAAAAAGAAGGGATTCTCAGCAAGTTGAGAATCCCTTCTTAGGAATATATAGTGTTGAATTACTTTACTTTATAAAAGTACGACCATTTCAATTATAATTTGACAGATAATAATTTCATTTTAGCTTGTTCCAATTGCCTTCATAAATAATAGCGTCATGAGTTTTGCGATCTCTATCGTTAGCTTTTGGGACAGTAAGATGCTTTTCCAAATCACTTTCTTTTCCCAAATATCCGACAGCCACCATTACAATGGGTTCATAAATTTCGGGGATATTAAAATTTTCTCGTGCTTTTTCATCGGAAAAGCCTCCCATATTTCTAAGGTACAATCCCATTGCCGACGCTTGGTAGGTAAAATTTCCCATTGCCAGTCCAATATCATAGGCAACGTGTTTACGTTCGGTATTCTTCTCAGGGTTTGTTTTTTGAGCCAAAACCATCATCAAAAACGGAGCTGTTTTCACCCATTCCTTGTTGAAGTCAATCAGACAATCGAAAAGTTTATCCCAGTGCTCAGCATTATCGGGTGTGGCATATATAAATCGCCAGGGCTGCTCATTACGCGACGATGCAGCCCAACGAGTTGCTTCAAATAATGTGTCGATTTCACTCTTTGATATATTCTTTGGGCTGTATGCTCTGGGACTGTACCGTGCCTGAATTTTTTCGTCAATTTTTATATTTTCTTTCATATCAATGTTCAAATAAATAGTTTCAATATATAAACAAAAATACTTGTCATTAGTTTAGAGCACTAAAGATCAAATTGAATAGAATACAAAAATTCTGTTCTGAAACTCCCATCAAACAAGTAGCTGCTTCTTACTCCAAACTCCATTGGCGCTATAAAGCGGAGAAGATTAAGATCGGCTTTCAGTTCAATGCCTGTTGATTGAAGAAAGCCTCTGTAACTTTCAGCAAGATTGTTTGTTTGATTTACACCGTTATAAAGTGATAAGTCGTAAAAGGCTTTCATAGTAAAGCGCTTAATGTAGGCAAGCCTGCCCAGATCTAAATCGGGATAAAAAAGTGGTAAATGATAATCAAACATGAAGGTGTACATTTTATCATTTAGCCTGGATAAATGTCCTCGAGGATATTTTATTTTATCGGAAAAAGCATATTGACCGCTATTTTTTTGCTGAAAACCATAATAAAACGAGATGCCATGATTGATATGAAAACCGGGTAAAAAAACATTTACTGCAATTGAGTGTATATGACCAAAATTGAGTACACCCGGCAGAGAAAGTGCATACGAAGCATCAAACACAAAACCTAATCGAGGTTGAAGTTGTTGCCTGGATTGTCTGAAAATATTATACATGTACAATCTGCCTTCAAGGGTCTGATAAATTCCGTTGGGAAACGACGAATGGGCATTATTATCGGGAGAAATATTGGTGAGCTGGTACCTTATTCGAGGATTAAGCAATCGGTAATAAGCTCCTTTGCTTAAATTTAAGGGAACATTAGCTCCTATAGATAAATTGGTTTCATTCCAAACAAAATCAGTTTTAACCGTATCGGTACGATAAACCTCATTGTTTTGATTCAAATATTGTGAGATCTTGTAAAAGTAAGATTCTTTATTCGCGTTATTCACTTCTGCTTCAATAACAGGATACAAGCCCATGTATTTAGTACTCGCATAAAACTCGCCCCGTGTTTGCTGAGGTTTGTACCGATATCCGGCAGTAAATTCGGCAGTACTCAGCATATTTTGGCTTATTACCGATACGCCCGGCAATACATTTTGTTTGTAAGGATCGATTGAAACAGGAGCCCAACTGTGTAAGTTGAAGAAATTTTTTGTCTTGTTGTATTTTACTGATTTATAGTCGATATCGCTTTGTTTAGAAAACTGAATAACTCCGGATTCCTGTTTGCTTATGGCATCGGCAATTGGGTAATCACTTTTTTGCGTGTCAATGTAAAATGAACTAAACTCAAGTGAATCGAGATGAATCACTGCCGGCTCGTATCCATTTGCAGTATAATTACTAAAAAGAAGTTTTTTTTCTGATAAACTGAAATCGGCAATTCCAAATCGTGATTCTACTACGCTGTATAGCTCTTCATTTTCAATATCGAAATAATAAATATTGTCTATTCCGGTATAAGCTCCAATAAAAAGCAGTCCGTCTTTAAATTCAACCGGTTTCAATATTTCTTGATTATCAAAAGGAAATAGAATATCGACTTTTGAGGTTTCAATATTTATTTTGGCAATTGATTTTTTATTTTCTCGTAGCAAAACGGCATAAAGACTTTTTCCATCGGCACTCCACGAGGGGGTAATAATATAATCGTTTTCTGGGTTTTCAAGCCTCTGAATAATTTTTCCGTCGTTGCTATCAATTACTATTAAATTGAAATTATAGTGATTGCCTGCTTCTACAACGGCTATTTTATTCAGATTGGGTGAAAATACAGGGGCAAACAATTTACTTTTGAATTTATATTCGATTAGTTGTTTGTTTTCAATATTCAAAACTCTCAATAATGAACTTTCTGAGTGTTCCCAGCGAGGATGTGGCAAAGGTTCACTCCAAATTAGGTGTCCGTTTTGAAAAGAAAGTGAATGCCTGAAATAGTAACCAGGAGTAAAAATTTTCTTTTCATTCCCATTTCTATCGAGGGTGATAAAAGTTGAAATATGTTGTAAGCCTATGCGTTCGGCAATAATTGTAGAATCGTTTAATAGAAATACATTTTGATAATTAGTGAAATACTTTTGACCTTGGTTTGGCCAGGCGTCGAAACCGGTAGTAAATAGTATGTTATCTTCGGTTTTCCATCGGTTTTCCAAATAATTGAATACAGTATCGTAAAGTTGAATTTTATTTAAGCCTATACTGTTTCTTAGCCCCTTATCAAAAGCAACAAAAGAAAATGGTTTGGTCGCAACATGGCTTACCACTTCGTCCCATATTATTTGGTCGTATAGTTTACGGGCACCAGCTACCATGAAGTAACCCATTTGATAATAGTTGGCCACATTGTTTTTATACGAACCTAAATAGGCTTTATCGTACGAGTATTTTCCATTTTCGATAAGCTGTGTGCGCAATTGTTGATGAAAACCCGGCAAGCGGCCACGGCCGGAAGTACTCAGCGCCGTTTCAGCAGCAACTGCATCGCCTTCGATGAACCAAAACGGAAGATAAGCTGCTGTAATTGCTGCTGCGGCTTGTTCGCCAAAAAGCCAACGTAACAAACGGGGCATTTCGCTTTCCACTTTGCTGAGCTGCACCATGTGTCGGTACTCATGAATGGCCAGTTGCTCGAGCCAATCCTGCGAATAAATTCCCTGATGCGGTGTGGTAAACATTTCGATACGACTGGGAGCCCAGCCCAAAAAAGCATTTGACTTAACCGTTTCGGTATGAAGGATTACAGAAACCTTCTTGGGCTTGTGATTGAGCGATTGCGTCACAAAGCGATACGAATCCTCCATCATAAGAGAAATTTCCAAGGCCTTCGCATCGAAACCCTCGGGGTAAATTATCTCAAAATGAATCGATTCAATCTTTTTCCATTGAATAGTACTCCGATTTTGCCCGTAATTAAAATACTGAGCCATCGAGCACATGGGTATGACTAACAAAAGCCAAAATGGTACGCTCTTCACTTAATATTAAATTAAAAGAGGCCGTCTAAAAAGTCATGAAAATTACATTTGCCACAAAGGCTTAAAGACACTAAGTTTTCACAAAAATAAATTATGAGCATATTATAGTTTTGTGCTGCTTTAGTGATTTTGTGTCTTAGTGGCCTGACAAAAACTTTTTAGACAGCCTCTTTATTTGAGGTAATTAATTACTCATTCATTTTGGGTTTCATCTACAAAAACCCGCGCTCCTAAATCTTTATCAATCATAAACAGCCCATGACCTTTTGCATCAACAAGGTTAAGCTGATCAATAATATCCTGAACATTTGCTTCTTCTTCAACTTGTTCATCAACAAACCACATTAGCATACTGCGGGTTGCATGGTCGCTCAATTCAATTGATATGTCCATCAAATTGTTTATTGATTCGGTTACCATTTGTTCGTGCTCCAATACACGCTTAAACATTTCAGTAACAGAGCCAAATTCAGAATCAACAGCATCAATAGGTTTAAGTATTACCCTTGAATTGCGTTCGTGAATATAATCGAAAAACTTGTTGGCGTGAGTCAGCTCTTCTTGAGCCTGAATTTTCATCCAATTGGCAATTCCAGGTAAACCAAGGGTTTGAGCATAAGCACTCATCGACAAGTATAAATATGAAGAGTAGATCTCTTTATTTATCTGCTCATTCAGAGCACTTAACATTTTTTCTTTCAACATAATAATTAGTTTTATGGGTTTAAACATTTATAAAAATACAAATATGAGTTCTTAGTGCAAATTATGAGTAACTATAGTTACATTAACCTGAATAATCGAGATTGAATTTATTTTTAAATAACAAAAGAGTCGGATTTTTTTGCATCATGGCTTTCAGTTTTTGTTCATCTGTGATAATTTTCACTTCACTTTCTTCTCTTTCCTCCAAATCAACCCTCACATCAATTAAGTCATTTTTCAATTCCCTTCTCAAATATCCAATTATTTCAGGTTTCAAAAGCCTTGTTTTTTCTTGCAACACTGAATTTTCAACAGATATCACTACCAAGTAATCGTTTTCAAGAATCGGCAATGCTTTTAAGGTATTATATAAATGAACCTGATCGGCATAACGTTCTATAAAAACAGGCCAAAGGCTGTGAAGTTCATTTTCGGTAAAATGATTATTTAATTTAGAATCAGGTTCAGCTACTACTCCATTGTCTTCACTTGTATTTTTCTTGGCTTCTTCGCTTTTGGTTTCCCCCGATAATGCTTTTGAAATTGAAGGCGTAGCTAAATCTTTTGCTTTTTTAGTTATGATGTTTTTTGGGCGCTCCGAAGGTTTTGTTGAAGTTACTTTAGTTGTTTCAGCCCCTGACTTAGTTGTCACGGTTTCGCTTTTACTTTCAGAGAAAATAGGTTCAAGTACTTTTCCCGATTTCTCAGCTACTTTTTTTTTTGGGTAAGCTGTGCAATTTTTATTATCGACAATTCAACTAATAGTCGTTTATTGTAGCTGGTTTTGTAGTTCAGGTCGCATTGCGTAGCTATGTCGAGTGCATCAAGCAAAAAATCCTGAGTACATTCAGTTGCCTGCACTTTATATTTTTCCTGAATTTCGCCACCCACTTCAAGCAACTTGTATGTTTGTGGGTCTTTGCACACAAGCAAATCCCTGAAATGTGTACTTAATCCGGTAATAAAATGATGTCCATCGAAACCATTGTCGAGAATTTCATTAAAAGTAGTGAGTATACCGGATATATCATTTTTCAGGAAAAAATCGGTAAGTTTGAAATAGTAATCATAGTCGAGTACGTTCAAATTCGAAATAACATCCTGATATGTAATATTTTTCCCTGAAAAGCTAACAATCTGATCGAAAATCGAAAGAGCGTCGCGCATGGCACCGTCGGCTTTTTGGGCTATCACGTTTACCCCGGTTTCATCAATTGTAACACTCTCCTTTTGAGCTACATCAAGTAAGTGTTTTGCAATGTCGCCAATGGTTATCCTGCTAAAATCAAAAATCTGACACCTCGACAAAATAGTGGGTAAAATTTTATGTTTTTCTGTAGTTGCCAAAATAAAAACTGCGTGGCGTGGCGGTTCTTCCAAGGTTTTCAAAAAAGCATTAAATGCCGACGGAGATAACATGTGAACCTCGTCGATTATATACACGCTGTAA